>JBJTEN010000075.1:0-7021 GCA_046092925.1 Phenylobacterium sp.
GTCATGGCCAAGTCCTAACCCGAGCCCTCGGGCCGCCGCCAGTCCTTCCGGCTTCCGGACCGCTCGACGCCGTCTCTTGACGAAGCGTGGGGCGCCGCGCGATTTTGAAGGGGGCTGGGGTGGCCGTCCATGCCGCAGGAGTGTGACCTGAAATGATGATCCGAGCCGCCGCCGTCGCCGCGGTCCTTCTCGCCGGCGCTGTCGTGACCCCTTCCGCCAAGGCGGAACAGCCGCGCGCCGCAGACCCGCCCTGCTTCCGCCTCAGCGACCTTGGAGGACACAAGGTCGCAAGCCCCGACACTCTCTACTATTCGGTGCGCCGCAAGGAAGTTTACAAGTTCACCTTCAGCGGGTCCTGCCTCGCCGGCGTGACCGCCTCCGACCCCCTGATCCTGGAGCCGCTCGGCGCGTCCAGCCGGATCTGTCGCCCCCTGGACCTGAACCTGAGCGTGGGCGGAACGATTCCCCGCCGCTGCATCATCAAGTCGATCGCGCGCCTGACCCCCGAGCAGGCCGCGGCCCTGCCGAAGAAGCTCAAGCCCTGAGGTCTGGGTTTCACCGGGCCTGAGGGAGCGGCTCCAGTCCCAGGCAGACCGAGACGCACCGACGGGCCAGTTCTTCCCCCGCGTCGATGAACGGGACCTCAGAGTCCGCCGGCTGCATGACCAGCGGCACTTCGGTACAGCCGGCGATCACGGCCTCGGCGCCCTCCCGGACAAGCGTTTGCGCAAGGCCAGCCATGCCCTCGCGTACGGCGGGGCCGACGTCTCCGGCCTTGATGCGGGCCAGCAGGTCCATGAAGCGCGCCTGATCCTCCCGGGACAGGGTGACGAGGCCCATCCCCTGCGCGGCGATGTACTCGTGATAGAGCCGCACGGCGTCCCGCGTGCCCAGGACGCCGGCCCGACGGGCGCCGGTGTCACGGGCCGCCCTGGCGGCGGTCTCGATCATGTCGACAAGGGGCAGTTCCGAGGCGCGGCTGATCAGGTCGGCGTGCACATGGGCGGTGTTGCAGGCGATGGCCAGCACCTCGGCTCCGGCGCCGCGCAGTCCGCCCGCCATTTCGGCGAGGACGGGTCCCGGGCGGGCGAAGGGATCATTCCGGTCGGGGACCTGCGGATTGATGTCGACGATCACCCGGATATGGTCTGCGTCCTTCTGTGCCGGGGTCATGGCCTGCAGCTTGGCCAGGAAGTCGAGGGTGGCGGCGGGGCCCATGCCCCCCAGGACGCCGAGAACGCGGCTCATTCGAGATGTCCCTCCAGAACGGACGTGTATCCAGCCAGACCCTGAGCCCCGCCGGTGTGAAGGAAGACGACGGTCTCGCCCGCCCAGCGGCCCTTCCGGGCGTAGTCGACAAGCCCCTTCATGGCCTTGCCCGAATAGACCGGATCGAGGAGCAGACCCTCTGTCCGGGCCGCGAGGCGCAGGGCCTCGAAGACCCCTTCGTCGGCGATCCCGTAGCCCGCGCCGACATAATCACAGTCGGCGACGATCATCTCGCGCCGCACCCGGTCGCCGTGGCCGAGCCGGGCGGCGGTCTTGACGGCGAGGGCGTGGACATTGGCCTCCTGCCTCTCCTTCGGCGCACGGACGCCGAACCCGTGGACCGGAATCTCCGCGCCGATCACGGCGAGTCCTGCGACGAGGCCCGCCTGGGTGCCTGCGCTTCCCGTGGCGGTGACGATCCTGTCGATCCTGAGACCCAGCGCATCCGCCTGGGCGACCAGCTCGCGGGCGCAATCTGCATAGCCCAGGGCCCCGACGGCGTTCGATCCGCCGCCCGGGATCACATAGGGCCGACGCCCCCGCGCCCGGACCTCATCTGCGACCTGTTCGAGGGCCGCGTCCATGTCGGTCCCCGCCGGGACCCGCCGCAAGCGCCCGCCCAGAAGCCGGTCGAGCAGCACATTGCCGGACAGATTGTAGTCCTCGGCGTCCGTATCGAGCCGCTCTTCCAGGATGATCTCGCAGGCAAGGCCGAACCGGGCGGCCGCGGCGGCGGTCTGGCGCGCATGGTTGGACTGCACCGCGCCGTGGGTCACGAGGGTGTCGGCGCCTTCCCGGAGCGCCTCGCCAAGCAGGAACTCCAGCTTGCGGGTCTTGTTGCCGCCGCCGGCCAGGCCTGTGCAGTCGTCCCGCTTCACCCACAGCGCAGGCCCGCCCAGGGCCTCGCCTAGCCGGGGCATGGGCTCCAGCGGCGTCGGAAGATGGGCGAAACGGACACGGGGAAAGCGGGCCAGATGCATCGGTGACTCCTGAACTCCGCCCCTTACACCGGCGCGGCCGGACGCGCATCCTACGGACACGCCCCGGCGGCGGGATATTCCCCCGGGACGGCCGCAGCCCTAGATAGGGTCATGTCCACGCCCCCGCCCCTGAGGATCCGAGGTCTCGCCAAGTCCTTTCCCGGCGGAAGGCTCCTCTTCGAGGGGCTCGACCTGGATCTTGCGGCGGGTGAAGTGGTCGCGGTCATGGGCGAGTCCGGGGCGGGGAAGTCGACCCTCCTGAACCTGATCGCCGGACTGGACAAGGCGGACGCCGGAGTGATCGACATCGCTGGGACGCCGCTCTCCAGCCTGGACGAGACGGGCCGCACCCGCCTGAGGCGGGAGCATCTCGGCTTCGTGTTCCAGGCGTTCCATATCCTGCCCTACCTCACCGTGGCCCAGAATACGGCCCTGCCCCTGGTGCTGGCCAATGTGGACGCATCCCGGGCCCTGTCCCGCGCCGCGGAGATGCTCGCCGCCGTCGGCCTTGCCGGACGGGAGGCGGACCTGCCCTCACGCTTGTCGGGTGGTGAACTCCAAAGGACGGCCATAGCCCGTGCCCTGGTCCATCATCCGGCGCTCATTCTCGCCGACGAGCCGACCGGCAACCTCGACCCGGAGACCGCCGAACGGAGCCTGGGCCTTTTGCTGGAGGCGGCGCGGACCCGGGGTGCGGCTGTTCTCCTGGTCACCCATTCCGCCCGGGCGGCGGAGGCGGCGGACAGGACCCTCTTCCTGGGCCGTCGCGGACTTGGCGCGCGCCATGCCGCCTGACCCGGCGCTTCCGCGGACCCTCTTGTCCTGGATGGTCCGCGGCGAGTGGCGGGCCCACCCGATACGGACCCTCGTGGCGGTCCTGGCGATCGCGGTGGGCGTGGCCCTGGGCTTCGCTGTCCACCTCGTCAACCGCTCGGCCCTTGCGGAGTTCGACGCCGCCGTACGCAGCGTGACGGGCTCGGCTGATATCCGGGTGGAGGCGGTGTCGGCGAAGGGCTTCGACGAGTCGCTCTATCCCAGGGTCGCGCGGCTCGAGGCGCTGTCGGCGACCAGCCCCGTCGTCGTGGTCAACGCCCGGGCGGAGGACGGACGCAGCCTCACGGTCCTGGGCCTTGACCCCCTGCGGGCGGGGCGGGTCACCCCGGCCCTGGCGGTCGGCGCCGGCCCGGCCTTTGGCGCGGGCGGCGCGGCGTCGGGGGAGGATTCTGTCTGGCTCTCGCCGTCCCTCGCCGCCGGCGCCGGGGAGCGGCGTGAGGTCCGCGAGGGCGGGCGGCGGGTCGACCTGCCGGTCGCCGGCGGACTTCCGTCCGTCGAGGCGGGCCAGAGGCTGGCTGTCGGAGACATCGCCGCCATCCAGATGAAGTTCGACCGGATCGGTCGCCTCGACCGCCTGGATCTTCTCATCGCCCCGGGCATCAGCCCCGCCGTCGCGGCGAAGGCCGTCGCCGCTGTCCTGCCCCCGGACGCCCGGGTGGTCACGCCCGAGGCGGAGAGCCGCCGGAGCGGCGACCTCTCGCGGGCCTACCGGGTCAATCTCGGCATGCTGGCCATGGTCGCCCTCCTGACCGGCGGCTTCCTCGTCTTTTCCGCCCAGTCTCTGTCGATCGCCCGCCGACGGTCGGCCTTCGCCCTCCTCCAGGTGCTGGGTCAGCGCCGCGAGGGCCTGTTCCTGCAGGTTCTGGCGGAGGGGGCCGTCCTCGGGCTTCTCGGGTCTGTCGCAGGGCTTGTCGCAGGCGCCGCCCTGGCCTGGTCGGTGCTCGGCCTCCTGGGCGGCGACCTCGGCGGCGGCTATTTCAGCGGGAGCCGTCCGCCCCTCGAAATCTCTCCGGCCTGGACCGCCCTGCACGGTGCCCTCGGCCTGATCGTCGCCCTGGCCGGTAGTCTCATTCCCGCCCTTGACGCCGCCCGCATCCCGGCGGCGCAGGCGCTGAAGTCCGCCGGACAGGCTGGCGACCCGGGACGCCGGCCGCCCTTGGCCCCGGCCCTTCTCCTGGGTGCAACAGGACTCGCCGCCGCCTTCGCGCCCCCGGTCTGGGGGCTTCCGCTGTTCGGCTATGCGTCCATCGCCCTGATCCTTGCGGCGGGCGTGGCCGCCATGCCCTGGCTGGCCCGGCTGATGATCGCCCCGCTGGCCCGCCTTCCCGCCCCGGTCCCGGTTCGCCTCGCCGCCGCCCGGCTGGCCGGAGCGCCGGACCAGGCGGCGGTCGCTCTCTGCGGCCTCGTGGCCAGCGCCGGACTGATGGCCGCAATGGGGCTCATGGTGTCCAGCTTCCGGGGGTCGGTGGACGAATGGCTGGGGGCCATCCTGCCCGCCGATGTCTATCTGCGCGTGGCCAATGCAGAGACATCGGGCCTTGATCCCGCCCTGCAGTCCGCGCTGGCCGCCCTTCCCGGGGTCGAGGCCATGGAGTCGCGCCGGTCCCTGACCCTGACCCTCGCCGCCGAGCGCCCCGCAGTGACCCTTCTGGCGATACCACCGGCGGCGGGCGGCGCGCCGGACCTGCCCTGGCGGACCCAGCCGCGCACCTGGGACGAGGGCGAAGTCCCGGCCTGGATTTCCGAGCCCTTATCCCGCCTCTACGGCCTCTCTCCCGGTGACCGCCTGGACCTTCCGCTGGCCGGCCGGACAATCACGGTACGGGTCGCCGGGGTCTGGCGGGATTATGGCAGGCAGTTCGGCGCGGTCGTGCTCCGCCGGTCCGATTACCTGCAGATCACAGGCGACGCCGGGGCCAACGAGGCGGGGTTCACCCTTGCGCCCGGCGCCGACCGGACGGAGACCCTTCGCCGGATCCGCCAGGCCCTGCCGCCGGACCTCGCGGCCCAGACCGAGGCGGCGCCTTCGGCGGAGATTCGCGCCGTGGCCCTGCGGATCTTTGACCGAAGCTTCGCCGTGACCTACGCCCTGGAGGCGGTGGCGGTGCTCGTGGGGGTCGCCGGCGTGGCCGCCACGGTGTCGGCGCAGACCCTGGCCCGGCGACGGGAGTTCGGCATGCTGCGGCATGTCGGGGCCGGACGCGGTCAGATCCAGGCCATGCTGGTCCTCGAGGGGGCCTTCCTCGGGGCGGTGGGCGCTGTCGCCGGCCTCGCCCTGGGCGCGGTGATGGGGCAGATCCTGATCCACGTGGTGAATCCCCAGTCCTTCAACTGGACCATGGACACCCGATGGCCCTGGGGTCTCCTTGGCGGCCTTGCCCTCGCCCTGACCCTGGCCTCGTCTCTCACCGCCCTGCTGGCCGGGCGAAACGCGCTTTCGTCGGACGCCGTCCGCGCCGTGCGGGAGGACTGGTGACATGGGCGGGATGACACGCAGACGCCTGCTGGTCGCCGCGGCCGGCGCCGGGACCCTTCCCCCAACCGCCGCGTCCGCCTCGACCGCCTTCGCCCAGGTCATCCCCGGGCGACCTCTGATCTTTCCAAGGGACCATGGGGCCCACCCGGACTTCAGGACCGAGTGGTGGTATGTGACCGGCTGGCTGGACGGACCGACGGGTCCCCTCGGTTTCCAGATCACCTTTTTCCGGACCCGCACGGGTCTTGGCGAATCCAATCCGAGCCGATTCGCTCCCCGCCAGGTTCTCTTCGCCCACGCCGCCCTCTCGGATCCCCGGATCGGCAAGCTCCTGCATGGCCAGCGGATCGCGCGACAGGGCTTTGGCCTCGCGGAGGCGTCGGAGCGCGATATGGACGTCGTCCTCGACGACTGGCGTCTGGTGCGAGGGCGCTCCGGGGCGATGCGCGCCCGCGCCGGAGGAGAGGGCTTCGACCTGGACCTGGTCCTCACGCCGACCCAACCCATCCTGCTTCAGGGCGAACAGGGCTTCAGCCGCAAGGGACCCAAGCCGGAACAGGCCAGCTGGTACTATACCCTTCCCCACCTCGAGGTCTCCGGACGCCTGGCGAGGGATGGCCGCTGGGCCCCTGTGAGGGGCAGGGCCTGGCTGGACCGGGAGTGGTCGTCCACCCTGCTGGACCCTGCCGCGGTCGGCTGGGACTGGACCGGGATCAATCTCGACGACGGCGGCGCCCTGACCGCCTTCCGGGTGCGCGACGCCAGGGGGCGGGCCGTCTGGACCGGAGGCTCCCTGCGGTCGGCGGACGGGCGGCTTTGGACCGCATCCAATGGCGCCGTGGCCTTCGAATCGGGGCGGACCTGGCGCTCGCCCCGGACCGGAGCCGTCTATCCGGTGGCCCCGACTGTGCGCGTGAAGACCGTGCGAGGGGAGAGGCGCTGGCCCCTCACGCCGCTCTTCGACGACCAGGAGCTGGACAGCCGCCCCTCCGGCGGACCGGTCTACTGGGAAGGGGCGGTGCGGGTCCCAGGCGGCTCCGGATACCTGGAGCTGACGGGCTATGCCGAGCCGCTGCGGCTCTGAAGGGCGGGGACCGAGGTGAGGCCGTCGCCCCGCAAGCCGCCTCCGGGCGCCATCCGGCCATGGGGATCGCCGCCCGCCTGGTCTCCACACGGCTTGCAACAGGCATTCAGCATGTCCCGAGAGTGGGCTAGGGTTCCCGGCCCTGTGGGAGCCGACCTGAAGATGCGTATGCTTCCGCCGGGCGGCCGTGTGATTCTGTTCGGTCTTCCTTCAGGAGTTTTCGCCTTGACCCTCGTTCAGCCCTAGGCGCGCCCGTGTTCCGCTCCGTCCTTGTCGCCAACCGGGGCGAGATCGCCCGCCGGATCTTCCGTACGGCCCGCCGTCTGGGGATCGAGACGGTGGCCGTCTGCTCCGACGCCGACCTTGAGGCGGCCCACG
>JBJTEN010000076.1:0-10493 GCA_046092925.1 Phenylobacterium sp.
CTCCGGCAGGTCCCGGATCTCGGGTTCGACATCCAGGGCGGCGTAGAGACGGCGGGCGGCGGACAGCCCCTCCGAGAAGACGGTCTGCAGGTTGGCCAACTGCCTCAGCGACTGCGAGGCCAGGGCCAGGGCGCCGATGAAGGCCACGAAGGCGCCGGCGCTCATCCCGCCGTCCCGGGACCGATATCCCGCCCAGGCGATGACGGCGGCGGTGATCAGGGTCATCAGGGTCTCGGTGGCCGGCGCTGCGCGGGCCCTGGCGTCCGCCCCCCTGACGAGGAAGGTCTGCCGCCGGCGGATCACCTCGGCGACCCGCGTCTCCTCGAAGGCCTCGCGGTTCTCGATCTTGACCACGCGGATGCCGTCGAGACTCTCCATCACGGCGGTGGACAGGGCCGATGTCTCCGCCATGGCCCCTCGAGCGGCGCTGGTGGTGCGCGCCGCGTAGCGCCGCATGATCAGGGCGGCGAAGGGGGCTGCGACCATCAGGACCAGGGACAGGACCAGGTCCTTGGAGACCATGACGCCGATCGCCGCGACAACGGTCAGGGCGTGTTGGGTGTAGTTGATCAGACCGGCCGTCGCCGCCTCGCGGATAAGCCCGGCGTCGTAGAGGACAGAAGAGACGAAGGATCCCGAATGCTGGGACCTCAGGCGGGCGAGGTCCGCTCGGACCAGTCTGCCGAAGAGCTGAACCTGCACGTCGCCGACCACGGCGTTCCCGGTCCGGTTCACCAGGGTCGCCTGAAGCACCTGGGCCAGGCCCCGCGCGATGGCGAGGCCGGCAATGGCGAGGGGGATGGTGAGCAGGGCGCCAGGCTTGGGGTCGCCCAGCAGGTCATTGATCGCAGGTTCCAGGATCTGGACCAGCATGGCGCTGAGCGCGGCCACGGCAACCGCCGCGAGGCCGGCGAGGGCCAGGCTCGGCCAACGCGACGCCAGATAGACGCGCCAGGTCCTGGCGAGGATGTCGCGGGTGGACAACAGGTCTGGATCGGCCCGGGCGTTCATCACGCTGGCGTCGGCCCTCAGGCCAGGGAAGTCAAGATGTCGCCCCGGCGAGCGACCGGGCGGGGTTTGCGGTGCGGCGCCGGCGCCCTAGATAGGGGAGCGCCACGCAGGAGCCCCCCATTGGCGGATTTTGACCTGACCACGCCGAAGGGGCGACGTCGCGCCTACCTTGATTACCTGGTGAAGGATCACGCCTTCCTCCGGCTTCGGTTCTCCAACGCCCACGCCGTTTCCGGGGAGCTGTATCGCGCCAACCAGCCCTGGCCCTTCCAGCTGGAGAGGTGGAAGGCCCGGGGGATCCGGACGGTCGTCAACCTGCGAGGTGGGTTCGACGCCAGCTTCTACGCCCTGGAGAAGGACGCCTGCGCCCGTCTGGGCCTCAACCTGGTGGACTTCACCATCACCTCCCGCGAGGTTCCCAGCCGCGCGCGGGTGCATGGCGCCAAGGCCCTGTTCGAGAGCCTCGAATACCCGGCCCTGATGCACTGCAAGTCCGGGGCGGACCGGGCGGGGATCATGAGCGTCCTATACCTGCACTTCCGCAAGGGGGTTCCGATCCGAGAGGCCATGGCCCAGCTCAGCCTGAAGTATCTGCACGTCAAGGCCGGCAAGACCGGCGTCCTGGACTATACCTTCGAGCGGTACCTCGCCGAGGGGGAGCCTGCGGGCCTGAGCTTTCTGGATTGGGTCGACAGCCCGGCCTACGACCCGGATGCAATCAAGGCCGACTTCCGCCCCAACATGTGGGGCAGGTGGCTGACCGAGTCGGTGCTTCGTCGGGAGTGACTCAGGAGTCGTGCGCGTCCGCGTCGGGATCGAGCAGCTTGTGGGCGTGGATGATGAAGTAGCGCATGAGGGCGTTGTCCACCGTCGACTGCGCCTTCGCCCGCCAGGCCTCGACGGCCTCCTGGTAACTGGCGTACGCGCCGACGAGGTCGATCTTGCTCAGGTCGCGGAACTCGATCGTCTCCACATTGTTGAGCTCCCCGCCGATGACGAGGTGAAGAAGCTGGCGATGAGGCATGGCGGCCACTCCCTGAACCGGTTCGATAGCTCGGTAGGCCTCCTGAGGTTAAGGATCAGTGGACCTTGCCGGATTTCCCGGAAATGGGGGCTATTCATGCCGATTTACAGGTATGGGCAGTCTCCTCAGCCCTGAATTATGGGTCAGAGGAGTTTACTTTCCCGCAATCGACAGGGCGTCCACGAGCAGGGCGGGCGAGTTGGCGGCCCCGCGCATCTCCAGGTCCGCGCCAGGGACCAGACGCGCGTAGATTTCAGGCAAATCGCCTGCAACCGTGATCTCCGAGACGGGGAAGGCGACCGCGCCGTTCTCGAACCAGAACCCCGAGCATCCCACCGACCAGTCCCCGGTGTTGGGATTGAGGGACGGACCGAACATGGAGGTGACCAGCAGCCCCGTCCCCGCATCGGCCATGAGGCCGGCCAGGTCGCGGTCCCCGGCCTCCAGAGTGAGATTGGAGACCCCGACGCCGGCCGGACCGGCCGAGCTGCGCGAGGCGTGCCCGGTGAGCGCCATGCCCAGCTGGCGGGCCGAGGCGGCGTTGTGCAGCCAGGTGGTCAGGACGCCTCGGTCGACCAGGGCGGTGCGACGGTTGGCGGCCCCCTCGTCATCGAACGGCGACGACCCGAGGCCCTTCGGAAGATGGGGGTCATCAAGGATCGTCACCGCGGGGGCGAACACCGTCTGGCCGAGACGGTCCTTGAGAAAGGAGACGCCCCGGGCCACCGACGGGCCGCTGATGGCGCCGATCAGGGGACCGAGGAGCGAGGTGGCGATCCGGTTCTCGAAGAAGACCGGCGCGGTGGTGGAGGCGATCTTCCGGGCGCCCAGGCGGGAGGCCGCGCGGCGTGCGGCTTCGCGGCCGACCTGTTCGGGTGTGGGCAGGTCCGAGAACCAGCGGCGGGACAGGCCGTCATAGCCGCTCTCCATGCCCTCGCCCTCGGCGGCGATGACGGAGGCCCCCACATGGTAGCCGGTGGCCCGATGCTCGCCGAAGAAACCGTTGGAAGCCGCCAGACGCCAGGCTGACCGGGACGCCGAAGCCGAACCGCCGTCGGAGTTTGTGATGCGGGGCATGTCCAGGGCGGCGGCCTCCGCCCTTCGGGCCAGGGACTCGAGGACTTCAGGGTCCGGCTCGACCGGATCGAACAGACTCAGGTCCGGGTGGGGTCCGGAGGCGAGAGATCCGGTCTCGACCAGGCCCGACCATGGGTCCTCCGGAGCCAGGCGGGCCATTGCGACGGCGCGCTCCACGAGGCGGGCGCGTCCCTCCCTGGAGACATCCGAGCCGGAGACCGTTGCGTGCCTCCGGCCGACAAAGACGCGCAGGCTCAGGTCCCGCGATTCCTCGCGCTCGACCTCTTCCAGAGCGCCATGGCGCACCGTGATCGAAAGGGCCCGATGCTCGGCCTCCACGGCTTCGGCGGCGTCTGCGCCGGCCCTCAGGGCGTCGGCGACCAGGTCTGCTGAGAGTTCACTGCTCATGCACGCCATATGGCCGCCCTCCCGGTCCGGAGCAAGCGGCCCGGTCGGGGACTTCAGGGCAGGGCGTAAAACAGCAGGGCGACCGCCAGATAGATATAGGCCCCCCAGGTCGCCGCAACGCCGGCGGCCCTCAGCCGAGAGGCCTCTCCGGACCGCGACAGCCCGATCCCGTGCGCCACGCGGCCGCCGAACAAGACGAGGCCCGCCGGATGCACGGCAAGTGCGGGCGCGCCCGCAAGAGTCAGGGCCGCCAGTCCGACAAGGCCCATCGGAATGTACTCCGTCGCGTTGCCAAAGGCCCGGATGGCGCAGGCCAGCTCGGGGACGCCGCCATCGCCCATGGCCACGCCATGCCGTCGCCGTTGCTGGACCACCCGCAGGGACAGGCCGAGCAGGAGCAGGATATGGAGGGCGCTCCAGAGGGCCAGGGCGTGACCTGCGGCGATCGGTTCCATGCGCGTCGTCTCCGGTTACGGAGGCCGGATTGTCGCCGGTTCCGGCCCCCGCGTCCATGCCCGCCCTCGGACCGACATCTTGTCCGGCGGACGCTGCGGTCTAAAGTGTCCCGGATGAAGCAGCTCGACCTCGACGATCTTCCCCCCAAGGCGGCGGCGCTCCTGGCCGGACTGACCGGCGAGGACGTCCTGGTCCTCGTCCAGAACGGCCTGGTTGTCGGACGGCTGAGCAGAGCGCCTGCAGATCTTGCCCCGAACTCCGGCGATGGCGCCGGTGCGTCTCCGGGGGAGCCCGCGGCGCCGGCGGGTGAGGCCCGGGCCGCCGAAATCTTCGAGCAGTTCCGCTCCCTGATGGAAGACGAGTTCTAGAGGCGCCGGGAACCCGGCCCCCCGGCCGGGGATCACCAGGCGAGGGCGACACCGTCCTTGCGCATCTCCGTGGCGGCCGCATAGCGGCCCGGCCAGCGCTGGATCGCCTGATAGCCGCCGAAACCGCCGTCGCTTTCGCCGATCTTCCAGCCAAGGCCCGCCAGGGCTTCGCGGGTCGACTTCGGCACGCCGGTCTCCAGACGCAGCAGGCCGGAGCCCGGCCGGGCGGCCTCGCCGGTCGGTTCGGGCGAGCCTTCATGCCGCCAGCGCGGCGCATCCCCGGCCTCCTGAACGCCAAGGCCGAAATCGACCATGTTCGAGAGGACCTGGGCCTGTCCCTGCGGCTGCATGTCGCCCCCCATGACGCCAAACGCCAGCCAGGGCGCGCCATCACGGACGGCGAAGCCGGGGATGATGGTCTGGAAGGGGCGCTTGCCCGGCGCATAGATGTTGGCGTGATCGTCCGCCAGCGCAAACATCTCCCCGCGGTTCTGGAGCATGAAGCCGAGACCGTCCGGCGCCAGGCCGGACCCCATCCCCCGATAGTTGGACTGGATCAGGGAGACCATCATGCCGTCGGAGTCCGCCGTGCAGAGGTAGGTGGTGTCTCCGCGCGAGGGGGCCTGTCCCGGTCGCAGGCCGGTCAGTATGGCGTCGGGCCGGATCATCCTCGCCCGCCGGGCCGCATACTCGCGCGACAGGAGCCAGTCTGTGGGGATCCGGGCGAAGTCGGGGTCGGCGAAGTATCGGGCCCGGTCCTCGAAGGCCAGCCGCTTGGCCTCCGCGCCGTGGTGGATCGCGCCAGCGGACTGGAAGCCCATGCCTGCGAGGTCGAAGGTCTCCAGGATGTTCAGCATCTGCAGGGTGGCCAAACCCTGGCTGTTGGGCGCGAGGCCGAAGACCTCGACCCCACGATAGACGGTCTTGAGGGGCGGGTCCCAGCGCGACCGGTGCGCCGCCAGGTCCGCCCGCGTCATCCAGCCCCCGATCCGGGCGAAGTATCTTTCGATCCGCTCGGCGATCTCGCCCTCGTAGAAGGCGTCGCGCCCCCCCTCGCCTATGAGGTCGTAGGTGCGGGCGAGGTCCGGATTGGACAGAACCTCGCCCTCGGCGGGCGTGCGTCCATTCGGCGCCCAGGTGCTGAGGAAGTTCTCGACTTCCTCGACGCCGGAGTCCGCCCTGGTGAAGTTGCGCAGGGACCTCGCCAGGTAATAGGCGACGTTCTGGCTGACCGGCGCGCCGGCGCGGGCGAGTTCCGCCGCCGGGGTCATGACCGCCTTCCAGGGCAGCTTTCCGTAGCGCTGATGGAGGGTCCACCAGGCGTCCACCGCTCCGGGCACGCTGACCGAGATGGCGCCAAAGGAAGGGATGAGCCCCCGGACCGCCCGTTGACGGACGGTCTCCAGGCTCAAGGCCCGCGGGCTTCGGCCGGATCCGTTGAGGCCCTCTACGCGGCCTGAAGCGGGATCCCAGAGCATGGCGAAGGCGTCGCCGCCGATTCCGCAGGCGATGGGCTCCACAAGGCCGAGGACGGCGTTTGCGGCGATCGCTGCGTCGACCGCCGACCCTCCCTTGCGCAGGACATCGATCGCCGTCTGGGTGGCCAGGGGGTGGGCGGTGGCGGCCGCTCCGTTGACGCCCCAGGCGGCGCTCCGGCTGGCGAAGGTGGCCCCGTCGATCCGGTCTCCCGGGCCGACATCGGGGCGATTGCGGTTGGGGTTGTCCGGCCGGCTCTGAGCGGCGCCCGGACCAGCCGCGGCGAGGAACGGAATTGTGGCCAGGAAGGTTCGGCGCAGCATGGATCACCCTCTGGATCAGGATCGCCGGTCGGGACCCGGCGTCACCTGCGGAGGACTAGCGCGGCTCGATGGACAGCGCCAGAAACCTCATGGCGTCCTCGATCGGAATGAAGAAGTTCAGGCCCTGCACCCCGTCGTCCGGGCTTGAGGCGTACCGCGACACAGTGATGGCCACGACCCGCCCGGACTCGTCGAGGAGGGGCCCGCCGCTGTTGCCGGGACTCACAGCCGCGTCACTCTGGATGAACCGGTAGCCTGCGAGGGTCCGGCTGGCGGAGACGACGCCCCGGGTCAGGGTTCCCTGAAGCCGGGTCTCCATGGGCGTCCCGATGGCGTAGACGGTCTCTCCCTGCCGGATCGGTTCCGCGCGAAGTCGAAAGGCGAGGTCCGGGCGAGGGTCCGTGCGGATCAGCGCCACGTCCCGTCCGGCATCGGACCGGATCACTTCACCAATGCTCTCCGACCCGTCCGACCATCTGAGTTTCAGAAGCCGGGTCGAGCCGACCACATGCCGGTTGGTGAGCAGATATCCCTGATCAGACACCAGAAAAGCGCTCCCCAGGCTGGCGCCGGTTGTGACGACGGCGACCGCCCGGTGCGCATCGGAAACGGTGGCCGCAGCCTTGGCCGCGGGCAGCCGGAGCGCATCGGCCGGCGACGGCTCCACCAGGCCCGACTCGGATCGTATCGGGGTCAAGGCGGCCTTCCGGAAGGCGTCATCAGCCGCCATGGCGCGCAAGCTATCCCTGAACAGCGCCTGGTAGACCGCCTCGGGGACATTGATGACCGGCTCGTTGATCTCCACCCGCACGGTCGTCCGGACCCGGGCGATGGTCCGCGACAGGGCCGGGACATAGATCTGCCAGTCCACAGTCATCTGGCCGCGTCCGGCCCCCTGGGCCATTTCGAATTCGTATCTCTGTTCCCCCGGCATGAAGCCGCTGCAGACCGCGATCGTGTAATCGACGATCAGGGCGCCGACCTGAAGGTCTCCCGCGGGCGCGTCGGCGTCGCGGAAAAGGTCGGTCGGGTCCCCCGCGACCCGGAATCCGAGACCGGTCAGCGTCTCATGGAAGATCCGGTCGTCGACCTCGCTCTTCTCGAAAGCGTCATTGACCTCGTCCCAGGTCTCGAAGCTTCTGATGGGGCATTTCCTGCCCCACATGACCAGGCCGTAGGGCGCTCCGTGGCGAAGCCCGGAAGCGATCCGCGAGAGGCCGAGGGTCTGGCTGACGGCGCCCGGCTCGAGAGGTCGATCCTTTACGGGGGGAGGCGCGGGCTCCGAGTAGACGGAGAGGGGGGCCGGCTCCGCAGCCTGGGCGAGCCCGGCCAGGGCCAGAAGACCGCTGGCCGTCAGGATCGAAAGAATCCGGAGACCCGTACGCGGGAACGTCCGGCGCGCGACCCGCCCCCTGGCCGCCGGAGTGGCGAGATTCATGGCGGCGCTCCTTTGATCGTTCCTTTTATGTTCACGCTAGATCAGGCGGGCGGGAATGTCCACACCGCTGTCCGCTTGACCTCCATGTCCTCGAGCTCCCGGGTGGTGGGCACCTGGTATTCCGCCAGGCGGACCAGGCCCTCCCTCGGGAAATAGGTGCGTCCAGGGTCGCCGATCAGCACCCGGGCTCCCCTGCGGGCTCCCGCCTCGAGCCAGGCCATGACCCGCTCTGCGAGCGGCTTCTCGTAGCAGATGTCGCCCGCCAGGATGAGGTCGGCCTCCGGAGGCGGATGGTCGAGAAGGTCCTGGTCCGTGAAGTCGGCGACCACGCCGTTGACCCCGGCGTTGAGGCCAAGGGCTGCCCCGCAGAAGCTGTCGATGTCCGCAGCCAGGACCTGTCGGGCGCCGGCCCGCGCCGCCGCAATGGCCACGATCCCCGATCCCGAGGCGAAGTCGACCACGCGCCCGCCCGCCGCGACCCCGGGATGATCGAGGATGTATCGCGCCAGGGCCTGGCCGCCCGCCCAGGCGAAGGCCCAGAAGGGCGGGGGAAGCCCGATCTCCTGGAGGGCTTCCTCGGTCATCCTCCAGATCGGCGTGATCTCGTCCGCCAGGTACAGCTTCAACTCAGGCGTGTGGGGCGGAGACTGCAGGCGGGTGTGCTGGAGGATGAAGGCCCGTCGACTTTCGGGATCCTCGCCGATCATCAGGCGGGCGCTGCATCTGGCGTCGAGACGTCCGGCCGTGAGGTCGCGAGGGACAGGACCACCCGATATCCCCCGGGCTCATACAACATGGCCTCCCGCACCCCTTTTTCCGCGAGGAGGCGGTGGGCCAGCGGCAGGTTGTAGCACGGCAGGTGCATGAACATGTGATGTTCGCAGTGGTAGTTCACCCAGTAGGGGGCCAGCAGGGCGCGCTCGATCCATCCGGCCCGGGTGGTCCGGGCCTGCCGCAGGGGGTCGGGTTCCCCCCGGGCGATGCAGGCGTGCTCGGCGATGTTGCGCAGCCGGGTGATCATCGGGAACCAGGTGGCCTGGGGCAGGACCCAGAAGACCGGCCAGGCCCACCAGACCCCGAAGGCCCCGCCGATCAGGGTGATGATGACGCCCCCCAGCAGCCAGCGGCGCTTCCGGCGGATTTCTTCGGCGAGGATGGGCAGGATCCCCTGGCCGGGCCCCCGGTCCCTGAGCCGACGGGCCAGGTCGCCGAACCTCTGTTTGAGGAAGGTCCGGCCGGTGAGGTCGCGAAGCATCTTCCGGCGCAGCGAGGTCCGGGTGATCGGGAAGGGCGCCGACAACCCGATGTCCGGATCTTCCTCCTGCTGGGCGTACTTGTGATGCCCGAGATGATAGGCCCGGTAGCGGGCCAGCCCCCCGCCGGTCAGCCACTCCCCTGCAAGGTCGTTGATCTTCGGGTTCGGATGCAGGGCGCCGTGGGCGGCGTCGTGCATCAGGATCGACAGGCCCAACTGGCGCCCGCCGATGATCATGACGGCCAGGGGCAGGGTCAGGGTCAGGGGCCAGATGACCGCCATGGCCGCCGCCGCCAGAATGACGGCCCATGCGTGGGCGACCATGGCAAGCCCCTTCCAGCGCGACCGACGGGCGAGCGGCGCCCACTCCGAGGGGCTGAAATAGGCCTTGGGATCAACGCGGGCTGCAGCGGGCATGGCCGACCTTGGGGGTTCAGCCGGTGACCGGCTTCAGGACGATCTCGACCCGGCGGTTCTTGGCGCGGCCGTCGGCGGTGGAATTGTCGGCGATGGGCGATGTCGCCCCCTTGCCCGCCACGAAGAGGCGTTCGCGCATGACGCCGCCGGCCGTGACCAGATACTCGGCGACAGACCCGGCGCGCCGCTCCGAAAGTCCCTGATTGTACTCTGCGGACCCCGTGGAGTCTGCGTGCCCGATCACGTCCACGGTCGTCTGGGGATACTTGTTGAGGGTGCCGGCCACATCATTCAGCACGACGTAGAACTGCGGCTTGATCTCGGAGCGGTTGGTGTCGAAGGTCACGTCGCCCGGCATCTGGAGGACGATGTTATCGCCCTGCCGCTCGACATTCACGCCGGTGCCGGCGAGCTCCCGGCGCAGTTCCGCCTGCTGCCTGTCCATGTAACTGCCGACGGCGGCGCCGGCGAGGGCTCCGACGCCCGCCCCGATCAGGGCGTTCTTCCGCCCCTGCTCGCTCTTGTTGGTGTTCGTCAGATAGCCCAGGGCGGCGCCGGCGAGCGCGCCCGTCAGGGCGCCGGTGCGGGGGTTGCTGCGCCCCGTCTCACCGGTCGTCGCATCGATTGTCGTGCAGCCGGTCAGGGCGAGGGTGCCTGCAAAGCACGCGGCCAGAGCGAGGAACTTGCGCATGATGGGGTCTCCTTTTGCCGGCGGGCCGGCGGTTCCCGGGATTGGAACCGGGGATCAGGCTTTCATTCGGCTGTGACGGAAATCAGGCGCCCGTTCGCACCCGCAGGGTCTCTAGCCCCCGGAAGAAGGGGAGCTTGCGCCAGGAGGGCTCGGCGGCCGGATCGGCCAGGGCGAGGTCCGGGTAGCGGGCGAAAAGCCGCGGCAGGGCGACCTGGGCCTCCAGCCGGGCGAGGGGCGCGCCGATGCAGATGTGCGCGCCGCCGCCAAAGGACATGTGCGGGACCTTCTTCCGGGTGATGTCGAAGACGTCCGGGTTCTCGAAGGCCTCGGGGTCTCGGTTGGCCCCCCTCAGGAGGAGGTTGACGCTGCGGGTCTTCGCGATCGGGCAGCCGCTGATCTCGAGGTCGCGGGAGGCGACCCTCGAGGTGGCGTCGACGGGGGGGTCGAAGCGCAGCACCTCTTCCACCAGGGCGGCGGCGAGGCCGGGATCGGCCATCAGCTTGGCCTTCTCCGAGGGGTTCAGCATGAGCAGCCGCGCGCCGTTGCCGA
>JBJTEN010000077.1:0-10270 GCA_046092925.1 Phenylobacterium sp.
CGCCCCTTCGCCTGGCGCAAGAAGTGGGAGAAGGTCTGGGACGAGGTGAAGTACTGCTCGGAGCGTTGCCGGCGGGCGTGACCCCGGCAGCGGAAGGCCACGCCTGACTTCACGCCCAGCTTCCGGAAGACGATGGCCGCCGGGCAGAACCCGGTGAAGGCCGCCTGGATCATGTTCAGCCCGGCGAAGACCGCCAGGAGGATCCAGAGGGGATGCACGAAACTGGACAGCAGCACGCTGAGCAGGACGACGGCGCCGGCGAAGGCGAGCACAGCCTTGTCGAGGGTCATGGGAGATCTCCTTCCGGGTTTCAGGACTTGAGCTTCTTCACGCCCATCACGTCGAGGGCGAGCTTCTCGTAGAAGGGTTCGCTCTCGCCCCGGCGGACCTTGGCGAGGAAGTATTTCTCGAACCCGACCTTGGCCAGGTGCACCCACTTGCCGCTGGCGGACCAGTTGACGTTTCGGGGTGGAATCTGGGGTTGGGCGACGAAGGCCACGCCGCCGTCGCCGAAGTCGGCCAGGCAGATGGCGTTCCAGGTCGCCTCGTGGGCGGGCTCCCGGCCCTCGATCCGGTCCTTCAGGTTTTGGGCGATGGCGGTGACCATGCTCTCGATCATGAAGCCGGTCTTGGGCACGCCCACCGGGACCGGCGTCTTCCCGGTCGGCGGGATGGCGACGCAGACGCCCAGGGCGAAGACATTGGGGTAGGTCGGGTTGGCCTGATGGCGATCGACCAGGATGAAGCCGCGCGGGTTGGTCAGTCCCTCGATCCCGCTTACGGCCGGTACGCCCCGGAAGGCCGGGAGCATCATGGAAAAGGCGAAGTCGAGGTCGTGGATCGCCTTGACCGCGCCATCCTCCGCGACCTCCTCGACATGCATCCGTCCGGGATCGACCGAGGCGACCCGGGCGTTCGTGATCCACTTGATATGACGCTGGCGGAACTCGCTCTCGAGTAGCCCCTTGGTGTCGCCGACGCCGTCAAGTCCCAGGTGACCGATGTAGGGCTCTGAGGTGACGAAGGTCATGGGGACCCGGTCGCGCAGCTTCCGGCGGCGAAGCTCCGTGTCGAGGATCAGGGCGAACTCAAAGGCGGGTCCGAAGCAGGATGCGCCCTGGACGGCGCCGACCACGATGGGACCGGGAGCCGCCGCAAGGGCGTCGAAGGCCGACGCCGCCGTCTCGGCGTGGGAGACATGGCAGATGGACTGGGTGTAGCCCTGCAGGGGACCCAGGCCGGAAATCTCGTCGAAGGCCAGGTCCGGCCCGGTGGCGATGACCAGATAGTCATAGTCAAGGGCGGTCCCATCCCTCAGGGCGACCCGGTTTTCGTCCGGAAACACCCGTTCGGCGCCGACATTCCGGAAGGCCACGCCGCGCTTGCGAAAGACGGGAGGCAGTTCGACCTCGATGGCCCGGCGTTCGCGCCAGTGCACCGCAACCCAGGGATTCGAGGGGACGAAATGAAACCGGTCGCTCTCCGAGACGACGGTGATGTCCGCCCGGTCGCCAAGGGCGGCGCGAATCTCGAAGGCGGCGATGGAGCCGCCGAGTCCGGCTCCAAGGATGACGACTTGTGGCTTGCGCAGTCCTCGATCCTCCTGCGCCGTCCTTCACCGGGCGGCACTGTGCGGGTTCCCGGCGGCCTGAGACGCTGGTTGACTTGATATCTTTATCTGCGCATATTTGCAATTACGAATTTTCGAAACCTCAACATGCGAGCAAACCCATGTTCGGACCCCAGACCCAGGACCTGTCCCCCGCCCAGGTGAAGGCCGCCCTCGAAGCCCGCGAGATTCTGCTGGTCGACGTGCGCGAACCCGGGGAGTTCGGGAGCGAGCGGATCCACGGCGCCCTCAACTTCCCTCTTTCGACCTTTGATCCCGCGGCCCTGCCCGACGCCTCAGGGCGGCGGGTGGTGTTCCAGTGCGGCTCGGGAAAGCGCTCCGCGATGGCGATCGACCGCTGCCGCAAGGCCGGACAGTCCCATGGCGCCCACCTGGCTGGCGGCATCCTCGCCTGGAAGGCGGCGGGCCTGCCTGTCGCCAGCATCGACGCCGGGACCGGCGCTCTGAGCGATTCCCGCTGACCTCCCGGAACGAACCTATGCCCCAAGGGCGAATGGAGCCGATGGCGATGAAGATTCCCTCCAAGACAGCGGCCATCCTGGCCTTGGTCCTGGCCCTCTCAGCTTGCGGCCGGGGCGAGCCGGAGGCGGAGGCCCCCGCACGTGCGCCCGCGGAGGGGCGGATCACGGTGCAGGTCCGTCCTGTCCAGGACCTCAAGCCGGTCTCGGCGGAACTGACCACGCGCGACATGGCCGAGGCGCGCTCACGCATCGGCGGGCTGCTGGTCAGCCTTTCGGTGAAGGAAGGTGATCTCGTCCGGCGGGGCCAGCCCATCGCCCTGGTGCGGGATGACCGGATCGGCCTCCTGACCGGCGCCTACGACGCCCAGGCCGCCGCCGCCGCCGCGGAGGCGGCCCGGGCCGAGGCGGACCTCGGCCGCATCCGGACACTCTTCGACCAGGGCGTCTACGCCAAGGCGCGACTGGACCAGGCCGAGGCCCAGGCGAAGGCGGCGCGGGCCCAGCTGGCCGCGGCGCAGGCCCAGCGCGCAGCCAGCGCCGAACTGGGCGCCCAGGGCGCCGTGCTCGCCCCCGCGGACGGCCGGGTCCTGCTCGCCGACGTCCCGGTCGGATCGGTGGTGGCGGCGGGTCAGAGTCTGGCCCGGATCACCGCTGGCCCGCCCGTCATCCGCATCACGCTGCCCGAGGCTCAAGCCCGGGCGCTCCAGGTCGGCGACCGGGTGCGCCTGGCGCCGGAGGACCTGGACGGAAGGACCACCGAGGGTGTGATCGCCCAGGTCTATCCCGCCGTCGGCGGCGGCCAGACCACCGCGGACGTGGAGGCCCCCGCCCTGCCTGGCGACCAGGTCGGCCGCCGGGTGCGCGCCTGGGTTTCGCTGGGCGAGCGTCAGGCCCTTGTCCTGCCCCGCACCCATGTCACGACCCGCTACGGGGTCGACTATGTCACCGTGGTCCGGGCGGACGGCGGGGCCAGCCCCATCCCCGTCCAGACCGCTCCCGGACCCTCCCAGGCCGAGGTTGAAATCCTCTCCGGCCTGCGGCCAGGCGATGTGGTGATCCCGGCCGGAGCCGCGAAATGAAACTCGGTCTCTCAGGCGCCCTGACCCGGGCGACCATCGCTTCACCCCTGACGCCCCTGTTCCTGCTGGCGGCCATCGCCGTCGGCCTCCTGGCCCTGGTCTCGATCCCCCGAGAGGAGGAGCCGCAGATCAGCGTGCCGATGGTCGACATCATGGTCGCCGCCCCCGGCCTGAAAGCCGCCGACGCCGTGGAGCTGGTGGGCAAGCCCCTCGAGGCCATCGTCAAGAGCGCGACGGACGTGGAGCACGTCTACACCTTCGCCAATGACGACCAGGTCCTGGTGACCGCCCGCTTCAGGGTGGGGGTGGACCCGGACGCCGCCGCCGTACGCATCCACGAGAAGGTCCGGGCCAACTATGACCGCATTCCGGCCGGCATACCCGAGCCGCTGATCCAGACACGGGGTATCAATGACGTCCCCACGGTCGTCCTGACCCTTTCGCCACGGCCTGGCGATGAGACGCGCTGGACGGACCAGGCCCTGCACGAGATCGCCGGAAAGCTGCGGACCGAGGTGGCCAAGGTCCCGGACGTTGGCCTGACCTTCCTGGTCGGGGGCCGGCCCGAGGAGATCCGCGTCGAGCCCGACCCTGCCCGCATGACCGCCCGGGGCGTGACCCTGGGCGCCCTGGGCGACGCCTTGCGTCAGGCCAACCGCAGCTTTCCCGCCGGCGGCCTGCGCCAGGACGGGCAGGCAGTGGAGGTGGTCGCCGGACGCACCCTCTCCGGCGCCGCCGAGGCGGGCATGGTGACGGTGACCTCGGCCTCAGGCGCGCCGGTCCTGGTGCGTGATGTCGCCAACGTGATCCAGGCCCCGCGTGAGGACCAGGCCAGGGCCTGGCGCATGACCTCCGTGGACGGGATCTGGCGCGAGGCGCCGGCGGTCAGCCTGGCCGTCGCCAAGCGCAAGGGCGCCAACGCCGTCGTGGTCTCCCACGCCATCCATCAGCGGGTGGAGAGCCTGAAGGGCGGGCTCCTTCCCGACACCCTCGACGTGGCCGTCACCCGTGACTACGGCGAGACCGCGAACGAGAAGGCCAACGAACTCCTGTTCCACCTGGGACTCGCCACGGTCTCCATCGTCATCCTGATCGGCCTTGCGATCGGCTGGCGCGAGGCCGGCGTGACGGCGGTGGTCATCCCGACCACCATCCTCCTGACCCTCTTCGCCTCGAACCTGATGGGCTACACCATCAACCGGGTCAGCCTGTTCGCCCTGATCTTCTCGATCGGCATTCTCGTCGACGACGCCATCGTCATGATCGAGAACATCGCGCGGCACTGGGCGATGAACGACGGTCGCAGCCGGGCTGACGCCGCCATCGAGGCCGTCGCTGAAGTCGGCAACCCCACCGTGGTCGCCACCCTGACCGTAGTCGCCGCCCTTCTGCCCATGCTGTTCGTCTCAGGCCTCATGGGCCCCTCCATGGCGCCGATCCCGGTGAACGCCTCGGCGGCCATGGTCTTCTCCTTCTTCGTCGCCGTGGTCATCGCCCCCTGGCTGATGGTGCGCTTCGCCCGGAAGGTGCTGGCCGAGGGCCAGGGCGGCCATGGCCACGAGGACGAGGGCCGGCTCGGCGCCCTCTACCGGCGCATGGCCGGCCGGGTGATCGCCACGCGCCGCAGCGCCTGGATCTTCCTGATCGGGGTTGGCCTGGCCACCCTGGCCGCAGGCGCCATGTTCGCCACCAGGACCGTCACGGTGAAGTTGCTGCCCTTCGACAACAAGTCTGAGCTGCAGGTGGTTCTGGACATGCCCGAGGGAACCTCGCTGGAGGCGACGGGGCGCACCCTGGCCGACGCGGCGGTCATCGCCCGGGCCCTGCCGGAGGTGACGGCGATCGACGCCTATGCGGGGACGGCCTCGCCTTTCAACTTCAACGGCCTCGTCCGGCACTACTACCTGCGCAACCGGCCGGAGCAGGGCGACCTGTCAGTGACCCTGAAGCCCAAGGGCGACAGAAAGCGCAACAGCCACGCCGTGGCCCTGGACCTCCGCCGCAGGCTATCGGCCCTGGCCCTGCCGGCCGGCGCCAGCCTGAAGGTGGTCGAGGCGCCGCCCGGCCCGCCGGTCATGGCCACCCTGCTGGCCGAGGTCTATGGCGCCGACCCGGCCCAGAGGCGGGCGACCGCCGAGCGGGTCAAGGCCGCCTTCGCCAGCGTGCCCTACATCGTCGACATCGATGACAGCTGGGGCCAGCCCAGGCCTCGCCTGTCCCTGACCGCCGACCGCGACCGCATGGAGGCCCTGGGCGTAAGGGAGGGCGATGTGCACGACAGCATTGGCGCCGCCCTGTCCGGCCATGTCGTCGGATACGCGCACCGCGGAGAGGGGCGCGATCCCCTGGAGATCGCCATCCGGCTTCCGCAGTCCGCCCGGACCTGGGGCGGTTCGCTGGCCTCCCTTCCGGTGGCCCATGGTCCCGGCGGGCGGCTGGTTGAGCTCGCCGAGGTGACCCGCGCCGAACAGACTCTGGGCTCCACCGCCATATTCCGACGGGACGGTCGCGACGTGGAAATGGTGATGGCCGAACTGGCCGGGGCCTACGAGGCGCCGATCTATGGCCTCATGGCGGTCGACAAGCCCCTGAAGTCCGCTGACTGGGGCGACCTGCCCCGGCCTGACATCCGGCTCAACGGCCAGCCGACGGATGAGGCCCGGCCGACCGTGCTCTGGGACGGCGAGTGGGAGATCACCTGGGTGACCTTCCGCGACATGGGCGCCGCCTTCGGGGTGGCGATACTGGGCATCTACGTCCTCGTGGTGGCCCAGTTCCGGAGCTTCAAGCTGCCGCTGGTGATCCTGACGCCGATCCCCCTGACCCTGGTGGGCATCGTCATCGGCCACATCCTGTTCCAGGCGCCCTTCACCGCGACCTCCATGATCGGCTTCATTGCGCTGGCGGGGATCATCGTGCGCAACTCCATCCTTCTGGTGGACTTCATCCGGCATACGCCAAGAGAGGGCCGCTCCCTGCGGGAGGTCTTGCTGGAGGCCGGCGCCATCCGGTTCCGGCCCATCGTCCTGACGGCGGCGGCGGCGATGATCGGGGCGGCGGTGATCCTGTTTGATCCGATCTTTCAGGGTCTGGCCATCTCCTTGCTGTTCGGCCTCGCCTCCTCCACGATACTGACTGTCCTGGTCATTCCGGCCATCTACGTCGTGTTGCGTGACGATGGCGCACCCCTGCCCACAGGAGCTTCGCGTTGAACGAACCGGCGCCACACCTCCGAATCGCCGACCTCCAGGCCAGGGCCGGGGCGGCGGCGCGCCTCCTGAAGCTGATGGCCAATGAGCAGAGGCTGCAGTTGCTCTGCCGCCTTGCGGATGGAGAGGCGCCTGTCGGGGAATTGGCGGCCTGCGTCGGCCTGACAGCCTCTGCCACCAGCCAGCACTTGGCGCGAATGCGTGCGGAAGACCTCGTGGCCACCCGCCGGGAGGCCCAGACCATCTACTACCGGCTTGCCGATCCGGCTGCAGAGCGGGTCCTTGAAACCCTGTGCGACGTTTTCGGCGCACCTGCCCATGGCGGGCGCTGACGCCGGCATCGATCCGGGGCAGGATGGGCCGATGGAACTCGTTCGCGCCGGCAATCGCCGCATTCTCTTCATCATGGCCGCGCCGCCCGAATACGGCCCGGCCCTTCGCGCCCGCTTTACGCCCCTGATGACCGGCGTGGGACCGGTGGAGGCGGGTCTTGCCGCCGGCGCCGCCCTGGCCCGCCTGGAGGCCCGGGGCGAGACGCCGGACCTGGCCGTCTGCCTGGGCTCCGCCGGCTCGCGCACCCTGGAGCAGACCGGGGTCTACCAGGTCGCGAGCGTCAGCTATCGCGACATCGACGCCTCGCCCCTCGGAATCCCCGCGGGGCTGACGCCCTATCTCGACCTGCCCCGGGAACTGCCGCTGCAGGTCCTGCTGCCCGACCTGCCCGCCGTGCGCCTGTCCACCGGCGGGGCGGTGATCTCCGGGGCCGCCTACGACGCCATCGACGCAGACATGGTGGACATGGAGACCTTCGCCGTCGCCCGCGCCTGCATGGCCCACGGGGTCCCCCTGGCGGGACTGCGCGGCGTGTCCGATGGCGCCGAAGATCTCAGCCACATGGATGACTGGCAGGCCTATCTTCACGTCATCGACGAGAAACTGGCGGCGGTCGTGGACCGCATCCTGGCGGTGACAGGCTGAGGGAGGGCGGCGTGCCCGGACGGCAACCGCGACGGAAGGACACCCCCGGACCGGACCGGATCGAGGACGCCCGCCACGCCGCGCTCAAGGCTCGGCAGCGCGCCCTGCGCAACGGCTTTCCGGAAAGCCTCGGCCTGAGGGTGCACCGGGCCCTGAGCTGGCTGGACCGGGCCGAGCGGGAGGTGGAGGACGCCGACACCCGGTTCATCCTGCTCTGGATCGGCTTCAACTCGGCCTACGCCAGCGACATCGGCGAGGACTACGTGACCGAGCAGAGCCGGTTCCGCGTCTTCTTCCGCACCCTCGCCGAACTGGACAGGGACGGCGACATCCACGCCGTCCTCTGGTCGCGGTTTTCCAACGAGGTCAGGACCCTCCTGGTGAACCCCTATGTCTTCCCGGCCTTCTGGAAGCACCATAACGGCGAACCGGATCACGGCGACTGGCGCGACCGGCTGGAGGCCCAGCGCAAGGAAATCTTCGCCAGCCTGGCGGCGAGGGACACCGGCAAGGTGCTGGGCCTGGTCTTCGAGCGGCTCTACGTCCTGCGCAACCAGCTGGTCCACGGCGGGGCGACCTGGAACGGCGCTGTCAACCGCGCCCAGGTCCGGGACGGCGCAGCCCTGCTCGGCCGCCTCCTGCCCGCCTTCATCGACATCCTGATGTCCCACCCGGACCGCGACTGGGGCCGGCCCTTCTATCCGGTGGTGGCGGAGGGGCGGGCGCAAGCCGCCGGCGGTCAGAAACGGTCCCCGTCCCGTTGAACCCGCCCTTGACTGGCGTAGGGTCAGCCTTTCGAAAGGCGGGTGAAATCCCCCGCCAGCGGGGAGGAGACGGGACGGAAGGCGCATGAACCTCGATTTCTCCGACGACCAGAAGCAGCTGCAGGACCAGATCCGGCGGTACCTGACCGAGAAGTGCCCGCCGGCGGTGGTGCGCGCCGGCCTGGAGGGCGGGGAGCCCTTCGCCCGCGACCTCTACAAGGGCCTGGCCGAGATGGGCGTCCTGGGCGTCGCCATCCCCGAGGCCTATGGCGGCGTCGGCCTGTCGCACCTGGAGCTCTGCCTGGCCGCCGAGGAGCTGGGCCGGGCTCTCGCCCCCGTCCCCGTCGCCTCGTCCATCTACCTGGCCGCGGAGTTCCTGCTGCAGGCCGGTTCCGAGGCGCAGAAGAAGGCCTGGCTGCCCCGGCTGGCCAGCGGCGAGGCCGTCGGGACCTTCGCCTTCGTCGAGGGACAGGGCCGGATGACCCCGGACAAGATCGCCGCCGTCGTCCGCGACGGCCGGCTCTCCGGCGCCAAGTCCCCCGTGCCGGACGGCGACATCGCCGACCTCGCCATCGTCGCCGCCCGCTCGGGCGCCGGGCGGGGCGAGCCGGCGATCAGCCTCTTCATCGTCGACCTGAACGGGGCGGGCGTGAGCCGCGAGACCCTGGCCTCCATCGACCCCACCCGCAGCCCGGCGCGGCTGGTCTTCGACGGCGCCCCGGCCGAGCGGCTCGGCGGCGAGGGCGAGGGCTGGGCCATCGCCAGCCAGGTCATGGACCGGGCCGCCATCCTGATGGCCTTCGAGCAGGTGGGCGGCGCCGACCGCGCCCTGTCCATGGCCCGGGACTACGCCCTCGACCGCATGGCCTTCGGGCGCCAGATCGGCTCCTTCCAGGCCATCAAGCACATGCTGGCCGACATGTACGTCTCGGCCACCCTCGCCCGGTCGAACTGCTACTACGGCGCCTGGGCCCTGGCCTCGGGCAGCTCGGAGCTGCCGGTGGCGGCGGCCACGGCCCGGGTGTCGGCCACCCAGGCCTTCCAGCACTGCGCCAAGAACAACATCCAGGTGCACGGCGGCATGGGCTTCACCTGGGCCTTCGACTGCCACCTCTTCTACCGGCGCTCCAATGCGCTGGCCCTCGCCCTCGGGTCGCTCTCGACCTGGGAAGACCTGCTGATCTCGCGCCTGCAGGGCGCCAACACCCAAGCCGCCTGAAGGAGTCCCGGACATGGATTTCGAAGACACGCCCGAAGAAGCCGCCTTCCGCGCCGAGGCCCGCGCCTGGATCCAGGCGAATGCGCCCACCCACCTGGAGGCCGAACTGAAGCGCGCCGGCTTCGCCTCCAGCGGCATCGAGAGCGAAGACCCGATGGTCGTCAGCAAGGCCTGGCAGAAGAAGAAGGCCGAGGCCGGCTGGGCCTGCCTGCATTGGCCGAAGGAATATGGCGGCGCGGCGCGCACCCCCATCGAGCGGGTGATCTGGGGCCAGGAAGAGGGGATCTACGGCTCCCTCTCCAGCCCCTTCATCATCGGCCACGGCATGTGCGGCCCGACCGTGATGGCCTGGGCCTCCGAGGACCACAAGCGCCGCCTCCTGCCGCCCCTCGCCTCGGGCGAGGAGATCTGGTGCCAGCTCTTCTCCGAGCCGGCCGGCGGCTCGGACCTGGCCGGCCTGCGCACCAGCGCGGTGAAGGCCGAGGATGGCTCGGGCGACTGGATCATCAATGGCCAGAAGATCTGGACCAGCGGCGCCCAGCACTCCCAGTGGGGCCTGCTCATCACCCGGACCAACCCCGACGCGCCCAAGCACAAGGGCCTGACCATGTTCTTCCTGAGCATGTCGACCCCGGGGGTCGAGGTCCGCCCGATCAAGCAGGCCAACGGCCAGTCGGGCTTCAACGAGGTCTATTTCACCGATGTGCGCATCCCCGACGACAAGCGCCTGGGCGCCGTGGGCCAGGGCTGGGAGGTCTCCCTGACCACCCTGATGAACGAGCGCCTGTCGATCGGCTCGGGCATGTCCACGGGCTTCCCCGAACTGTTCGAGTTCTGCCTGTCGGCCGAGGTCGACGGCCGGCCGGCGGTGGACGACGCCTCGGTCCGCTCGCGCCTGGCCCAGCTGGCGGTGAAGCAGAGCGGACTGAA
>JBJTEN010000078.1:0-21170 GCA_046092925.1 Phenylobacterium sp.
CCCAAGCTGATCGCCTTCGAGAGCGTCTATTCCATGGACGGCGATATCGCCGACATCCGCGGCACCGTGGCCCTGGCTAAGAAGTACGGCGCCATGACCTATATCGACGAGGTCCATGCTGTGGGCATGTACGGCCCCCGCGGCGCCGGCGTGTGCGAGCGTGACGGCGTCATGGCCGAGATCGACATCATCGAGGGCACCCTGGGCAAGGCCTACGGGGTCATGGGCGGCTACATCGCCGCCGACGCGGTGATCGTCGACGCCATCCGCTCCTATGCCGACGGCTTCATCTTCACCACCTCCGTGCCGCCGGCCGTGGCCGCAGGCGCCGTGGCCTCGATCCGCTGGCTCAAGGCCCACAACGAGGTCCGGGTCAAGCATCAGGAGCGCGCCGCCGCCCTGAAGGCGCGCATGGAGGCGGCGGGCCTGCCGGTCATGCCGTCGGTCAGCCACATCGTCCCTGTGCTGGTCGGCGACCCCGTCCACTGCAAGATGATCTCGGACATCCTGCTCGAAGAGCACGGCGTCTACGTCCAGCCCATCAACTATCCCACCGTGCCCCGCGGGACCGAGCGCCTGCGCTTCACGCCCAGCCCGGCGCATTCGGACGAGATGATGGACGACCTGGTCCGGGCCATGGAAAAGCTTTGGGTCCGCTGCAACATCCAGCGGGTCGGCGGTCAGGCGGCCTGACGGCTCCTACTTTTCGGGTCTTGACCCTGCGTAGGCGGTTCCGCCCGCCGCATGGAGGCTGTAAACAGCCCGCGTTCGGTCGCGCCGAATCCTCAGGACAGGCCTCATGATCACGCATTCCGTCGCCGCCGGCGTCCCGGCTGGTTTTTTCTCGGCATCCGTTGCGGACTCCGACCCCGCCCTTGGTGCGGTGATCTCGGGTGAACTCCGCCGCCAGCAGGACCAGATCGAGCTGATCGCCTCGGAGAACATCGTTTCCCGCGCCGTGCTCGAGACGCAGGGTTCGGTCCTGACGAACAAGTACGCCGAGGGCTATCCTGGTAAGCGCTACTATGGCGGCTGCGAAGTGGTGGACGAGGCCGAGGTCCTGGCCATCGCGCGCGCCAAGGCCTTGTTCGGGTGCGAATTCGCCAACGTCCAGCCGCATTCGGGCAGCCAGGCCAACCAGGCGGTCTTCATGGCCACCCTGACGCCGGGCGACACCTTCATGGGGATGGACCTGGCCGCCGGCGGCCACCTGACCCACGGCAAGAGCGTCAATCAGTCGGGCAAGTGGTTCCGGCCCGTGTCCTATGCGGTGCGCGCGCAGGATCACCTGATTGACTATGACCAGGCCGCCGAGCTGGCCATGGCGGAAAAGCCGAAGGTGATCATCGCCGGCGGCTCGGCCTATTCCCGGCACATCGACTTCGCCCGGTTCCGGCAGATCGCCGATTCCGTCGGCGCCATCCTGATGGCCGACATCGCCCACTACGCGGGGCTGGTGGCCGGAGGCGTCTATCCCAATCCCTTCCCGCACGCCCATGTGGTGACGACGACCACTCACAAGACCCTGCGGGGTCCGCGCGGCGGCCTGATCCTGACCAATGACAAGAAGCTGGCGAAGAAGCTGGACTCGGCGGTCTTCCCCGGGCTTCAGGGCGGGCCGCTGATGCACGTGATCGCCGCCAAGGCGGTGGCCTTTGGTGAGGCCCTGCGTCCCGAGTTCAAGGCCTATGCCCGCCAGGTGATCGATAACGCCCGGGCCCTGGCCGACAGCCTGCAAGAGGCCGGCTTCCGGATCGTCTCGAACGGCACGGACAGCCACCTCATGCTGGTGGACCTGACGCCCAAGGGCGTGAACGGCGCCGAGGCCGAGATCGCCCTGGAGCGCGCCGGCATCACCACTAACAAGAACGGCATCCCCTTCGACCCGCTCCCGCCTGTCCAGACATCGGGGATCCGCGTCGGCACGCCGGCCGGAACCACCCGAGGCTTTGGCGAGGCCGAGTTCCGCCAGGTCGGCCGCTGGATCGGCGAGGTCCTCGACGGCGTCGCGGCCGGCGGGGACAATTCGGCGGTGGAGGCCAGGGTGCGGGGCGAGGTCCTGGCCCTGACGAAACGCTTTCCCATCTACGGCTGAGCCCTCTAATAGGGGTCGGCCCGGCCGGGAGGGGCCAGATCATGCGTTGCCCTTTCTGCGGACACCCCGAGAGCCAGGTTAAGGACAGCCGCCCGTCGGATGACGGTGCGGCCATCCGGCGGCGTCGGTCCTGCCCGGAGTGCGGCGGTCGTTTCACGACCTTCGAGCGTGTCCAGCTTCGCGAAATCACCATTCTCAAGCGATCCGGGCGTCGGACGCCCTTTGATCGCGACAAGCTGGCGCGCTCCATCGCCATCGCCTCGCGCAAGCGACCAATCGAGCCGGAAAGGATTGAGCGGATGATCTCGCAGATCGTCCGGCAACTGGAGAGCCTGGGCGAGACCGAGCTGCCGTCGTCGGTGGTGGGCGAGATGGTGATGAAGCAGCTCAAGGCCCTCGATGACGTGGCCTATGTCCGGTACGCTTCGGTCTATCGCGACTTCCGGGAAGCGGGAGAGTTCGCAACCTTCCTCGGCCGCGAGGGCCTGAGTGAAAGCGGTGAGGATGACCGCTAGCGGAGTCACCCTGAAGCTCGCGACCAGCCTGGACGGCCGGATCGCCACCGCGACGGGGGAGAGCCGCTGGATTACGGGGGAAGAGTCCCGGCGCGAGGTCCATAGGCTTCGCGCTGCGCATGACGCCGTAGTGGTGGGCATAGAGACGGCCCTGGCGGACAATCCTGAACTCACCGTGCGCCTTGAAGGCTATGCGGGTCCGCAACCGGCGCGGGTGGTGCTGGACACGCACCAGAGGCTTCCTGCGGGCTCGCGTCTGGCCCGGACGGCGCGGGAAGTTCCGACCTTCCTGGTGTCCGCTGGCAGGCCCCGGCCGGACCTGGTCGGTCTTGGCGTCCAAATCCTCACTGTGGGCGAGGGCTTAGGCCACCGGGATCCGGCGGTGGTCGTCGAGGCCCTGCGCGCCGAGGGCCTGTCCCGGCTCTTCATCGAGGGCGGCGGCAAGGTCGCGGCGTCCTTCCTTTCGGCGGGCCTCGTGGACCGGCTCATCTGGTTCCGCGCGCCTGTCATCCTGGGCGCCCGGGGTCGACCCGCCGTGGGCGATCTGCCATGGGACAGCTTGGCCGAGGCGCCGCGCTTCCGGCGAGTTTCGATCGCCGAGTTCGGACCCGACCTCTGCGAAGTCTACGAGAGGACCTGATGTTCACAGGGATCGTCACCGACGTCGGCACGGTTCGCGCCGTCCGCGACACCAACCGGGACCGGCGCTTCGAGATCACAACCGCCTACGACCTCACCACCGTCGAGATCGGCGCCTCGATCAGTCATTCAGGCTGCTGCCTGACGGTCGTGGAAAAGGGGGCGGACTGGTTCGCCGTGGAGGTGTCGGGCGAGACCCTTGGTCTGACCCATCTGGGCCAATGGGGCGGCGGGCGCCGGGTCAACCTGGAGCGAGCCGCCCGTGTCGGTGACGAACTGGGCGGGCACATCGTTTCAGGCCATGTCGACGGCGTGGGAGAGGTGCTTTCCGTCACACCCGAGGGTGGATCCCGCCGGGTCCGGTTCCGAGCGCCGCGTCCGCTGCACCGCTTCATCGCCCCCAAGGGTTCGATCACGGTCGACGGGGTCTCCCTGACGGTCAACGAGGTCGAGGACGATGTCTTCGGCGTGAACCTGATCCCACACACCTGGGAGGTGACCACCCTGGGAGACCTCGCGCCGGGGACCCGGGTCAACCTCGAGATCGACATGCTGGCCCGCTATCTCGCCCGTTGGCGGGAAACGGCCTAAACCCGAGCCATCAAGGAAACCGGAATGAACCAGGACAAGCTGCGACTGCTCATCGTCGAGGCCCGCTTCTACGACGACCTCGCCGACGAGCTCCTGAAGGGGGCCTCGGACGTACTGTCGGCGCATGGCGCTGAGTTCGATGTTGTGAGCGTGCCCGGCGCCCTCGAGATTCCCGGCGCCGTGGCCATGGCGCATGACGCCCGGCAGTCGCCCGCCGGCGTGAGCTACGATGGCTATGTGGCCCTAGGTACGGTCATCCGGGGCGAGACCTACCACTTCGAGATCGTCTCGAACGAGAGCGCCCGGGGTCTCATGGACCTGACGGTCCGCGAGGGCGTCTGCCTCGGGAACGGCATCCTCACCGTCGAGGACGAGGAGCAGGCCTGGGCGCGCGCTCGGGTCAACGAAGGCGACAAGGGCGGCGGCGCCGCGCGCGCGGCCCTCGACATGATCGCCCTGCGCCGCCGGTTCCTCGGCCAGGAGCGCTGATGTCCGTTTCCCACCAGGCCCGGTCCGTCGCCCGGCTCGCCGCGGTCCAGGCCCTCTACCAGATGGAGGTGTCGGGGACCGGGGTCGAGGCTGTCGTCCGGGAGTTCTCAGAACACCGTTTCGATCGCTCGCCCGCGGGCGAGGAAGGGGAGGGCGCGCCCCTGGCGGCGGCCGACGAGATCTTCTTCGCGGAGCTGGTCCGCGGGGTCGTCGAGCACCAGCGCGGGATCGACCCCGCCATCGCCCGCCGCCTGGCCCAGGGCTGGCGGCTGGATCGCCTGGACGCAACGGTCCGCGCCATCCTGCGTGCGGGGGCCTTCGAGCTGGCCCACCGGCCCGACGTGCCGGTCGAGGTCGTAATCAACGAGTATGTCGATCTCGCCCGCTCCTTCTTCGAGGGACCCGAGCCCGGCTTCGTCAACGCCGCTCTGGATGGACTGGCTCGGGATGTCCGGCGCTGATCCCGCCGGGGCCCCGGATGAGTTCGGGCAGATCGCCGAGCTCTTCCGCCCCTTGACCGGCGGAGAGCCCGGAGCCCTGGGCCTGCTCGATGACGCCGCTGTTCTACCCGTCCAGGCGGGATCCGACATCGTTGTCACACAGGACGCGATCGTTGAGGGCGTTCATTTTCCTGAGGGCGAGAGCGAAGAGGACGTCGCCGCCCGGTTCTTGAGGGTCAATCTCTCGGATCTGGCGGCCAAGGGGGCTGAGCCCTTCGCCTGGCTGCAATCGATCGCCTGGTCGAAGGCCTGGCCCCTTGAGAGACGGCGTTCCTTCGCCAGGGCGCTCGCCGTCGAGGCCCGCGAGTTCGGGCTCGTCCTTCTGGGAGGGGACACGGTCTCGACTCCGGGCCCCTTCATGGCCTCTGGCACCTTCTTCGGCCGATGCCCGCCGGGAGGCATGATCCGCCGATCCGGCGCCCGGCCAGGAGACGCCCTCTTTGTTTCCGGGCCTATCGGGGACGGCTGGCTCGGACTCAAGGCCGTGATGGGCGAGATTGAGGATCCCTCAGGCGCCCTGCGCCACGGATTTCGGCGTCCTCAGCCCAGGCTGGATCTGCGTGAGACGCTGAGGGACTGCGCCACGGCGGCGGCGGACGTCTCCGACGGGTTGATCGCGGACTCCGGACATATCGCCAGGGCCTCCGGCTGCGGCGTCTGTCTCGATCTCGAGCGGCTGCCGCTCTCCGATCCGGCTCAGGGCTGGCTTGGCGCTCAACCCGACCGGCTCCTGGCTCTGACGGGTCTTGCCTCCGGCGGGGATGACTACCAGATCGCTTTCGCCGCGCCGCCGGGCCAACAACAGCGGCTTGAAGCTGCGGGTTGCACACGAATCGGAGAGTTTGTTGACGGTCCCTCGGAAGTTCGCCTCTCCGGCGTGGCCTACGCCCCGGGTCCTGGCGGGTGGCGACATGAATAGGCCTCTCGAGGCCGGGGAACGGCCAAGGTCCGGGTTCTTGCCGCTCCGGGAGGGGATCAGGTCGATCGTGATGCGGGTCTCCCTCCTTCTGCTGGTGCTTGTTCTTGTCGCGGTCCCGAGGGCGGACTCCGCCCTTGCGGCCGAGCCGCCGCCCGCGGCGGGAGGCGGAACGAACGCGCGCCTGGACCTGTCAGGAATAGGCCTGCCGATTCTCCGGGACGGGAAGATCGTGAACTTCGTCTTCATCCGGGCCCGCGTCGAACTGGCTCCCGGTCTTACGCCCGCCGAGATAGAGGCGCGAGAGCCATTCATCAGGGCGGGCTTGGTGCGCACGGCCTACCGAACTCCCTTGAACGCCTCGAATGACCTGATGGCGGTGGATCGCAAGCGGTTCGAGGCGGCCTTGCTCAAGGAAGCCAAGGCCGCCTTTGGTGCGTCACAAGTGCGATCGGTCCTTCTGCGGGACCAGAAGGCGCAGAAGCGGGTCTTTCTGCCACCAGAACCCCGCAGCCCCGGCGGTGCGGCGGGTCGCCCTTGAGGCGACTGGATCTGGCGTGAAATGAACATCGTTGCATGCAAGGCCGAGGTTTGGCAGTTTCGCGCGTCTTTCGGCGGACCGGGGATCGGCTGCGCCGTCGTGTCTAGAATTGTGGGGCCGGGGCCATTCCGGCCTGGAAAATCAGGGGGGCCGCCGCGGGTGTCCGGGATTCGTCGGGTTCCACGCTGTCTCCGTGACGTCTTTGAAGGGGCGCTTCGACTATGAGCTACATCATGCTGGCGATCTTGGCCGGCTTCCTTGCGGTGCTGTATGGCGCCGTCCAGACGGTCTCGCTCATGCGGGCTTCGGCCGGCAACGCGCGGATGCAGGAGATCGCCGCAGCGATCCAGGAAGGCGCTCAGGCCTACCTCAATCGGCAGTACACCGCGATTGCCATCGTGGGGGGCGTTATCTTTATCGCCCTCTTCCCCCTCCTGGGCGCGCTTGCGGCGATCGGCTTCCTGATCGGGGCCGTGCTTTCCGGCGTCGCCGGATTTGTCGGCATGCTGATCTCGGTCCGGGCCAATGTGCGGACCGCGCAGGCGGCGTCCGAGGGTCTGGCGCAGGGCCTGTCCATGGCCTTCCGTTCCGGGGCCATCACCGGCATGCTCGTGGCGGGCTTCGCGCTCCTGGGCGTGGCGGGTTATTTCCACGTCCTGACCGGCCCCATGGGCCTGGCGCATGATGACCGGCACGTCATCGACGCTCTGGTCGCCCTCGGCTTCGGCGCTTCGCTGATTTCCATCTTCGCCCGTCTGGGCGGCGGGATTTTCACCAAGGGCGCCGACGTGGGCGGAGACATGGTGGGCAAGGTCGAGGCCGGCATCCCCGAGGATGACCCCCGCAACGCCGCCACGATTGCGGACAATGTCGGCGACAATGTCGGTGACTGCGCGGGCATGGCCGCCGACCTGTTCGAGACCTACGCCGTGACCACGGTGGCCACCATGGTGCTGGCCGCCATCTTCTTCGGCGCCGGCGCGATGAACCTGATGCTGCTGCCTCTGGTCATCTGCGCGGTCTGCATCGTGACCTCGATCCTCGGCACCTTTGCGGTGCGTCTGGGGCGGTCGCAAAACATCATGGGGGCTCTCTATCAGGGTCTGATCGTGACCGGCATCCTGTCTGTCGGAGCCATCTGGTGGGCGGTCCACGCCCTTGTCCCGGCCCCGGTCGCCACCAATTCCGGGATGATCATCGACGCCCAGTCTCTGTTCCTGTGCGGCCTCGTCGGACTGATCGTCACGGCGCTCATCGTCGTGATCACCGAGTACTACACCGGAACGGGCTTCCGCCCGGTGAAGTCTGTGGCGAAGGCGTCCGTCTCCGGCCATGGCACCAACGTGATCCAGGGCCTGGCCATGAGCCTGGAATCGACGGCGGCTCCGGCCCTCGTCATCATCGCCGGCATCATGGTGACCTATGGACTGGCGGGCCTTTACGGCATCGCTATCGCGACGACCGCCATGTTGTCCCTGGCGGGCTTCATCGTTGCGCTCGACGCCTTCGGGCCGGTCACCGACAACGCGGGCGGCATTGCCGAAATGGCGGGTCTTCCCCCGGAAGTGCGGGTCACCACCGACGCCCTCGACGCGGTCGGCAACACCACCAAGGCTGTGACCAAGGGCTATGCCATCGGGTCGGCCGGACTGGGGGCGCTGGTTCTCTTCGCCGCCTATACGGAAGACCTGAAATACTTCTCGGCCGAGGCCAAACCTGGTTCCTTCTTCGAGGGCCTGGGCACGGTCGCCTTCGACCTCTCCAACCCCTACGTCGTGGTTGGTCTGCTGTTTGGGGGGCTCCTGCCCTTCCTGTTCGGCGGTCTGTCCATGACCGCCGTGGGCCGGGCGGCGGAGTCGGTGGTGGCGGAAGTCCGTCGCCAGTTCCGTGAAAACCCCGGCATCATGACGGGCGAGGTCAAGCCCGAATACGGCCGTGCGGTGAGCATCCTGACGAACGCCGCCATCCGCGAAATGATCGTTCCGTCGCTGCTGCCCGTCGTGTCTCCCGTGGTGCTGTTCTTCGTCATCACCGCTGTGGCGGGGAAGGCGAATGGCTTTGCTTCGCTGGGCGCCATGCTGATGGGCGTGATCGTGACTGGGCTCTTCGTGGCGATCTCGATGACTTCGGGCGGCGGCGCCTGGGACAACGCCAAGAAGCTGATCGAGGAAGGCCACTACGGCGGCAAGGGCTCCGAGGCCCACAAGGCTGCGGTGACCGGTGATACCGTCGGCGACCCCTACAAGGACACCGCGGGTCCCGCCGTGAACCCGATGATCAAGATCACGAACATCGTGGCCCTGCTGCTGCTGGCCATCCTGCACTCAGCCGGCGGGTAGGGGGCGCCCCTGAAGGGCGGCGCTTGTCACCTCCCAGAACGCGGCGCCCCGGAGCTGGACTCCGGGGCGTCTCTTTTGGTCGCTACGCCGCGGCGCGCGCCCTGAGCTTGTCCAGTTACGACCGGAAAAGTCGGTTGAGGTGAGACCGGATCTAGCGACGGTCGCCCGGGCGACTTCCGGGGACGCCTTCTTCCTCGCGGGGCAGGATGCCTCCAGCGCCGATCGAGCCGATGAGCTGTTCAATCACGGTCAGCTCCCGTCCCCGCGTCGGGGTCTCCCGACCGTTAAAGGCAATCACCTTGCCATCGGCCAGCGTCAGGTTGTCCACAGACTTCACCGCCTCGGAGTCCGTGTCGAACGTGATCACAGTGACCTCCCTGCGGGTCACGACAGGCCGCATGAAGGCCACGGTCTCCTTCACCTGGTTCATGTAGATCCAGACATTCGAGTCGAATGCGGAGACCACCGAAGGCGAGCCGAGCCGGCCGCGGACCGTCGCCTTGTTGTCCTCGACGGGCTTCACGTCCGCGGGACTGGCCTCGATCGCCTGGAACCCTGAATAGGCGGCCATCGGCGCGCAGGCGCCGGTGAGGGCGGCGCCTGCGAGGACGACGGCGATGGCTGCAGGTTTCAACATCGGGCTTCCGTTTCCTCTGTCCGGGCTTTGACCTAGCGTCCGCAGCCCCTTACTGCAATGCCGCCAATAGCCGCGCGTCGCGGCGAAATCGAGGCCGAGATGCGACTCTTTCGAAAGCGCCCCTCCGTGGAGACTGGCCGAAGGCTCTACGCCGCCTGCGTAAACCAGGCCAGACGCCCCGAACTCTATACCGAGCTGGCGAGCCCGGACACGGTGGAGGGACGGTTCGAGCTCTACAGCCTTCATGTCATCCTTCTGCTGGACAGGCTGGTGCGCCAGGGAGACGAGGCGGGGGAGGTCTCGCAGGGGGTCTTCGACGCCTATGTGCGGGCTCTTGACGACGCCCTGCGAGAGATGGGCGTGGGAGACCTCTCGGTCGGCCGCAAGATGCGAAAGATCGGCGAGGCCCTCTACGGCAGGCTGAGGAACTATGACGCCGCTTTCCGCGGAGAGCCTGACGCCGACACCCTCGAGGCCATCCTGGCGCGCACGGTCTATGAAGGGGTGGAGCATCCGCCCGTGGAGGCCATGGCCGCCTATGTGCAACGTCAGAAGGCGCATCTTGAGGCCCTGAGCCTGCGATCTCTGCTGGATGGCGAACTCTCCTGGGCCGCCCCATGACCCCTGAACCCGGCTTGGTCCGCCTTGGTGATCTCGCGGCGGGCGCCATTCGGCGTCGGATCAAGCCAGACGCGGCTGTGTGTTCAGCGCTCGCCCGTTCGGTGGGTGTCGTTTCTCTCACCGGGCTGGACGCCGACTTCGAGGTGCGGCCCTGGCTGGATGGCTGCGAGGTGAAGGGTCGGTTCCGGTGCGAGGTGACGCAAGTTTGCGGAGTGAGCCTCGAGCCCTTCTCCCAGCCTCTGGAAGGAGACATTGATCTCAGGCTGCTTCCGCCGGGGAGCCCCAATCTGCCCGCCGCGGAGGAGGGAGAGGTCGAGGTCTCCCTCGAAACACCGGATCCGCCCGAAACGCTGGACGGCGACCTGGTCGACCTTGACGCCATTCTCGCTGAATATCTCGCGCTCGCAGTCGATCCCTTTCCGAGAAGACCCGATGCGGTCTTTATCTGGTCTCAGGACGCCGAGGACGTCTCGCCCTTCGCCGCCCTGCGCAATCTGACCAAGCCCACCCAGACATGAGCGCGGCGGTGTTCGTTTGCATGCCGGGCGCCGGCCTGTATCCTGCCCCTCTCGGGTTGGTGGGGGCGGACTGAGTCCTTTGTCGGAATCCAGTGTCATTTCCGTCGACGCCATGGGCGGCGACCATGGCGTCTCCGCCACGGTGCCGGGTCTGGCCCTGGCCCTGAGGCATCTACCGGGGCATGTCCGGTTCCTACTGCATGGGGATGAGGCTGCGATCTCTCAGGAGTTGGCCCGGTCGGCCGATCTCTCCCGGCGAAGCGAGATCCGGCATACCGACAAGGTCATCGCCTCTGAGGAGAAGCCCGCAAACGCTGTGCGCCGCGGCAAGGGCGCCTCGATGTGGAACGCCGTGGAGTCCGTGAAGTCCGGCGAGGCTGCGGCCGCGGTCTCAAGCGGCAGTACGGGGAGCCTGATGGCCATCTCCCGCCTGATTCTCCGGATGAGCGTACCGATGGAGCGGCCGCCTCTTGTTGTGCCCTGGCCGGGAATCAAGGGTGCGACGACGCTGCTCGACGCCGGAGCGAACATCGAGTGCGATGCCGACCGCCTTGTGGAGTTCGCGATCCTGGGAGAGGCCTATCACCGGGTCGCCTACGGCGTAGCGAAGCCGCGAGTGGGTATCCTCAACGTCGGCTCTGAGGACATGAAGGGGCACGAAGAGGTTCAGCGGGCGCACGCCGTGCTTCGGAGCGGACGCCTGGATATCGCCTATCATGGGTTTGTCGAAGGCGATGATCTTTCGACCAACCTGGTGGACGTCGTGGTGACGGACGGTTTCACGGGGAATGTCGCGCTCAAGACCGGCGAGGGCGCGGCCAAGTACATCACCGACGAACTGAAGGCGGCCCTGACCTCGAGCCCCGCCGCCAAGGTCGCCGCCCTTCTGGCCCGGTCAGCCCTGCGGCGTTTCAAGGCCCGGATCACGCCCACACCCGCAGCGCCCCTGCTTGGGCTGAACGGACTGGTCATCAAGTGCCACGGGAGCGCCGACGCCAAGGACTTCGGCCGGTCCGTCGGGCTTGCCGTAGATCTGGCCGCGAGTGATTTCATGGGCCAGATCGAGCGAAACATGTCGCTCCTGGGCGCTGTGCGGCCGGAGACGACGCCGTGATCCGCAGCATCGTCACGGGCGTGGGAGGATATCTACCCGAGGAGATCCTCACCAATGACGATCTCGCCCGCTTTGTCGACACCTCGGATGAGTGGATAAGAGAACGCACCGGCATCCGGCAGCGCCACCGGGCCGCCCCCGACCAGGCGGTGTCCGATCTCGCGGTCGAGGCGGCCCGGATGGCCCTTGAATCCGCCGGGCGCACCCCTGCCGACGTCGACCTCATCCTGGTGGCCACCACCACCCCCGACCTGACCTTTCCTGCGGTGGCGACCATCGTCCAGCGCAAGCTCGGGTGCCCGATCGGCATCGCCTTCGACGTGCAGGCGGTCTGCTCGGGTTTCGTCTACGCCCTGTCGACTGCGGACGGTTTCGTCGCCCGCGGACGGTCGCGTTGCGCGCTGGTGATCGGCGCCGAGACCATGACCCGGCTTATGGACTGGAGCGACCGGGGCACCTGCGTCCTGTTCGGGGACGGGGCCGGCGCCGTCGTGCTTGAGCCCGGTGAGGGCAGGGGAGACCCCTCGGACCGCGGGCTGCTGGGATTCGCCCTCCGGGCCGATGGAACCAAGCAGGACCTTCTCTATGTCGATGGCGGGGTCTCGACCAACGGCCAGATCGGGCATCTTCGGATGCAGGGAAATCAGGTCTTCAAGCACGCCGTCATCAACATCTCGGAGGCTGTGAAGGCGGCCGCCGAGGACGCCGGGGTCCAGATCCCGGATGTCGACTGGTTCATTCCGCACCAGGCGAACCAGCGGATCCTGAACGGCGTGGCCAATCGCCTGGGCCTGGATGAGTCCAAGGTGATCTCAACCGTGGCCGAACACGCCAACACGTCCGCCGCGTCCATTCCCCTGGCTCTTGCCCAGGGCATTGCCGACGGGCGCATTCGCAAGGGGCAACTCCTCCTGATGGAAGCCATGGGGGGCGGGCTGACCTGGGGCGCCTGCACTGTTCGACTGTAGGCCTTCTGGGTCGTTAACTTCAGGGTTGATGGGTTTGACCTGAAAGGCTTATCTGTGCGCCTACCCCGTCGTTTTGGCGGAAAATCTGTTTCCAGGCAGGGATCGCGGCCATGAATGGATCGACCGTCACCCGGGCGGACCTTGCCGAAGCCGTTCATGAAGAGGTCGGGCTGACGCGCCAGGACTGCGCGGAGCTTGTCGAGCGCACCCTCGAACTGACGGCCCAGGCCCTGGAGCGCGGAGAACAGGTCAAGCTTTCCGGCTTCGGGGTCTTCCAGGTCCGCGAAAAGCGCGCCCGCATGGGCCGCAACCCCAAGACCGGGGAACCCGCAGCGATCGAGCCGAGGCGTGTAATCGGCTTTCGCGCCAGCCAGGTCATGAAGGCGCGCATAGACCGCGCGCTCTCGAAATAGATCGTGGCCAAGGGACCCGACGCCTTCCGGACGATCTCGGAGGCCGCCGAGGAGGTCGGGGTCGCCCCCCACGTCCTGCGCTTCTGGGAGAGCCGTCTCTCTGTGATCCGGCCGATGAAGCGCGCCGGCGGACGGCGCTTTTACCGGCCCCAGGACATTGAACTCCTCAAGGCGTTGAAGGTGCTCCTGCACGAACAGGATCGCTCGATCCGTGAGGTGCAGTCTCTGAGCCGCGGTGGGGGCGTCAGAGGGCTCCTCTCCGTTGCCGGTCCGGCTTCAGGTGGCGAGGGTCCGCCCGGCGCGGCGCAGGCCGAGGCCCATGCGCCGCCGGTGGTGAGCGCCTCCGTCAGTCGGCCCGCTGAAGGTTTGGACAGGCTTCAGGCGGCGCGGGAGGATTTGCTGGCGATCAAACGGCGGCTGGACGCCCTGCTGTCGTCGTGAACCCGCGCGCCTCTGGCGCCGAAAAGGCTTGCCCGCCATTCCCAAGCCGCTAGAAGGACCGCTCGCCGATGTCGGAGCGTAGCGCAGCCTGGTAGCGCACTTGACTGGGGGTCAAGGGGTCGTGGGTTCGAATCCCGCCGCTCCGACCATCGGCTCAGCGGCCCCGGTTCATCCATGAGATGAGGGGCAGGATCGGCAGGCCCCATCCCAGGCCGGCCACGGCGAAGTACAGCATCTTGATCGCCATGTTATCCGGCAAACGGTCGGCGACGAGGGTCGCCGCCCAGATGTACACGGCCATGAAGACCAGGATGGCCATTGAACCGACAAAGCTGCGAAGGCGGGGTTGCATAGGGGGAGTATAGGTCTCATCTCGCGTCTTGCCATCGAGAGATGGACGCAGGCATCAGACACGGCTAGCAGGACGACATGCGCGCCTCGACTCCTCCAGACCGTTCCCGGCCTGTGGCGATATGGCTTTTCGCAGTGGCCGCCCTGGTTCTGACCATGGTGATCGTGGGCGGGGCGACCCGCCTCACTGGCTCCGGCCTTTCCATTACCGAGTGGCGGCCGGTGACGGGAACGCTCCCACCCCTGAATGAAGCCCAGTGGATCGAAGAGTTCGAGAAGTACCGGATGATCCCCCAGTACCAGGAGGTCAACCGCGGCATGTCCATGGAGGCCTTCCAGTTCATCTACTGGTGGGAGTGGGGTCACCGCTTCCTGGGCCGGCTCGTGGGGCTGGCCTTCGCGGTTCCCTTTGCGATCTTCCTGTTCCGGCGGCAGATCCCCCAAAGGCTGGTGGGGCGCTGCTGGGGCTTGTTCGCCCTGGGCGGGCTTCAGGGTCTTATCGGCTGGTGGATGGTCGCTAGCGGCCTGAGCGAGCGGGTATCCGTCGCGCCCGAGCGGTTGATGACCCATCTCGGCCTGGCCTTCTTTCTTCTCGCGGCTCTCCTCTGGACGGGCCTTGAGGCCTGGAACGGGCCCTCGCGCAGGGCGGCGCGAGGTCCCTGGCCTTTGGCGGCGCTCGGCCTGGCGGTCATGGTCTACCTCCAGATTCTCCTGGGTGCGCTCGTAGCGGGTAATGATGCAGGGTATGTCCTCACGGACTGGCCGCTGATGGGAGACCAGTGGTTCCCCGACGGCTATGCCGGCCCAGGCGTCTGGGCGACGATCGCCCACTCCATTCCGGCGGTTCAGTTCAATCACAGGGTAGGGGCTTATCTCCTTTGCGTCGGCGCCCTCGCCTTGCTGGTCGCCAGCCTGCGCTCCCGCAGAGCCGCCCCGGCTCTTCGGCGGATGGGCGTATTCCTTTCCCTCGGCGTGTTTGGGCAGGCGGCGCTGGGGATATGGACGCTCACCTCCGCGACGCCGCTGTCATTGGGTCTTGCGCACCAGGCCGCCGCCGCGGTCCTCTTGGGTCTTGCAACAGCCTTCCTCTGGATGGCGCGGCGCTCAACCTGGGTATCATAATACCGCGCTGAAATTCTCTCGGTTTTTCCGTGGGTTCCTGAATTCCCGGCTCCTGCGAGTTGACAGGCCGCGATGGCTGTCGTATCGCCGCGCCTCGTTGGGGGCTTGACCCCAGATCAACCTATGGACTGTGTCCCATGCTGAAGACGACGGCTTCGCTGAAGCCCGCCGACGTCGAGAAGAAGTGGATCGTGATCGACGCAGAGAACGCCGTTGTCGGCCGTCTTGCGTCCTTCATCGCCAATCGTCTCCGCGGCAAGCACCGCCCCGACTATACGCCGCACGTTGATTGCGGTGACTTTGTCGTCGTGATCAACGCCGACAAGGTGAAGCTGACAGGGCGCAAGCTCCAGCAGAAGACCTATTTCTGGCACACCGGCCACCCGGGCGGGATCAAGGAACGCACCGCGGACAAGATCCTCGGCGGTCGCTTTCCCGAGCGCGTGCTGGAAAAGGCGGTGGAGCGCATGCTTCCCAAGGAAAGCCCGCTGGCCCGCCGGCAGCTGACTCACCTGCGCGTCTATGCTGGCGCGGAACATCCTCACGCCGCCCAGAACCCGGAGACCGTGGTCTTCGGCGACATGAACGCCAAGAACGTCCGGACCAAGTAAGCTCATGACCGACGCTCCAGCTTCCACGGGCTTCGACGCCCTTCAAAGCCTCTCCACCCAGGCCGTCGCCCAGCCGGTCGTTCACGAGCGCAAGCTCGACGCCCAGGGCCGCGCCTACGCCACCGGCAAGCGCAAGAACGCCGTCGCCCGCGTCTGGATCAAGCCGGGCAAAGGGCAGATCACCATCAACGGTCGCGACCAGGCGGTGTACTTCGCACGCCCCGTTCTCCGCATGATGATCGCCCAGCCGCTCGAGGTCTCGAACCGCTCCGGCCAGTTCGATGTGGTGGTCTCGGTCGCCGGCTCCGGTCTCTCCGGGCAGGCTGGCGCCATCCGGCACGGCATCTCCAAGGCCCTGACCTATTTTGAGCCCGAGCTGCGTCCTGTCCTGAAGCCCCACGGCTTCCTGACCCGCGACAGCCGGGTGGTCGAGCGCAAGAAGTACGGCAAGGCCAAGGCCCGCCGCAGCTTCCAGTTCTCGAAGCGCTAGGAGCCTTTCGCCCGAGCGGCGGGAATTCCGGGGGGCTGCCAGGAATGGCGGCCCCCTTTTTCATTACGGGCCGTCCCCCTGGCGGTCTCGCAGGTCCGGAGGACAGGCCCTGTTCACCACTGACCGGCTGATCCTGAGGCCGCCGAGGATCACGGACCTTGCGGATATCCATGAGATTTTCTCGGACGCAGAGGCCCTGACCTACTGGTCCTCGGGACCCCACGCGTCTTTGGAAGAGACCCGGGCGTGGTTGCAGCCCCTGCTCGATGACCCGTCGGACTCGCCCTACGACTTCTTCATCGAGATGGGAGGGAGGATCATCGGCAAGATGGGCTGCTGGCGGATCCCGGAGGTCGGGTTCATCCTGCACAGGTCCGCCCGGGGACAGGGCGTCGCTCGGGAGGGCCTTCTCGGGCTGATCGCCTACATGCGGGGGCAGGACGCCTGTGATCACCTCTGGGCCGATGTCGACCCGCGGAACCATCGCTCCCAGAGGCTCCTGGAGACCTGCGGCTTCCGGCGCGCCGGTTTCGCCCGGAACACGATCCAGACCCACATCGGTTGGTGCGACAGCGACTACTTCCGGTTTGACTTCGCGACCTCTAGCGAGGACGGAGGCGCCGGTTCCGGCGGCTGATCAGTGGCGTTCTGGCGCGGAATGGAGTAGCGCGTCCTCCCGGGGCCGCCCTGACGGCCCGGCCGGGTGTCCCTGGCAGGAGGAGAGCAGGCATGGCGCCCAGGGTCTTCATCGCCGGCGAGGCCGGAACGACCGGGCTCCAGATCCGCGAGCGGCTGGAAGGTCGCCGGGACCTTTCGCTCCTTTCCATCGACCCGGACCGCCGGAAGGATCCGGAGGCGCGCCGCGAACTTCTGAACGCGGCTGACCTGGTGGTGCTTTGCCTGCCCGACGACGCCTCGCGCGAAGCGGTCGGCATGATCGAGTCCGAGCGGGTCAAGGTGATCGACGCCTCCACCGCCTTTCGCACGGCGCCGGGCTGGACCTATGGCTTTCCCGAGATGACCCGCGACCAGAGGTCGGCCGTCCGGGCGGCGACGCGGGTCAGCAATCCGGGGTGCTATCCGACGGGCTTCATCGGCCTCGTTCGCCCGCTCGTCGACGCAGGCCTCCTTCCGGCGGGCTTCCCGGTCTCGGTCAACGCCATCTCCGGGTATTCCGGAGGCGGAAAGGGGCTCATCGCGGAGTTCGAGGGCGCCCGGCCCGAGGGCACGCAGGACGCCTTCCGCACCTACGGCCTGTCGCTCGCCCACAAGCACCTCCCGGAAATGCGGATCCACAGCGGGCTGGATCATGCGCCGGTCTTCGCCCCCGCCGTCGGCCGGTATGCCAAGGGCATGCTGGTCGAAGTGCCCCTGGCCCTGTACGCCCTGCCGGGCCGGCCTTCGCCCGACCAGATCCGCGAAGCCCTGCAGGCGGCCTATGCGGGCGAGCGGTTCGTCCACGTTGCCGACGCTGAAGCTTGCGCCGGGCTCCAGAAGGCTCGCGCCGGGGCGGCGGGCCATGTCCAGGAGCTGGACCCCGAGTCCCTGAACGGAACCAACCTCCTGAAGCTCTTTGTCTTCGGCTCGCCGGATGGAACCCAGGCCAGGCTGCTGGCGCTGCTGGACAACCTGGGCAAGGGCGCTTCGGGCGCCTGTGTCCAGAGCCTCAACCTGATGCTAGGACTGGCGGAAGATGCCGGGCTCTGAGCGTCGATCCGGCCGGCGGGGCTTTCTGCTCGGCGCCGCAGCCGTGCTCGTCGCCCCCCAGGCCGGGGCCGCGAGCGATCCCTTTGCGGCGTCGCCCTATCGCCGGATCACCGAGGCGGAATGGAGGCGGAGGCTGTCTCCGACGGCCTTTGCGATCCTGCGCAAGGAGGATACCGAGAGGCCGGGTTCCAGCCCGCTGCTCCATGAGAAGCGCAAGGGGACCTACCACTGCCTCGGTTGTGACCTCGCTCTCTTCCGGTCCGCCTGGAAGTACGACAGCGGAACCGGCTGGCCCAGCTTCCACACGGCGCTGCCAGGAGCTTTCCGGTTCAAGACGGATTGGCTCATCGGCGTTCCCCGGACCGAATACCACTGCGCCCAGTGCCTGGGTCACCATGGGCACAGGTTCAATGACGGCCCGCCGCCGACGGGTCGGAGGTACTGCAACAACGGGTTCGCCCTAAGGTTCCGGCCCGGATGAGGAGGCTGGCGCTTGTTCTTGTCATGGCTCTTCTCTCGGCCTGCTCTGCGCCCCGGGCGGAACTGGACGCGGATCGGATGGGACGGCTCTTCATTGACGCGGTCCAGCGCGGCGACTGGAGGGCCATAGACCGGGGACTGGCTCCGGCGCTGGTGGCGACGCCGGACTATGCTCAGCGAATTGAGGCGGTGCGAACAGCCTTCCCGCCTGACCCGCCCTGGTCCATCCGCCTCTTGTCTTCCCGACAGGTTGGTGAGGGCAGGGGCGCGCCCGAGGAACGGGCCGAGCTCCAATACCTGTACACCTTCGCCGAGCGCCGGGCGGTCATCGACCTGAGCGTAGAGCCCGCCGGCTGGCGCGTCGTGTCGCCCGCAACATCGCGAGCGGCGCGTCGGGAGTCGGAGATTCTGATCGAGAGGCCTGAGGATCCGCCAGAGGGAGACGCGTCATATGAGGTGGTGCGGGTCTATAGGGCGCTTTCGATGTCCTACACCGAGGTGACAGACGAGGATGTCGCCGCCCAGGCCTTCTGGGCGCCAGGCCGGACGGCGGGCCAGTGGCTGTTCCTGGCCCTGGCGGCGATCACGCCGGTCTTCATGCTGTGGACGGCTCTCCGGGTTTTCCGGGCGCCGGCGCTCGAGGCCCGCCTCTTCTGGGTTCTTCTTTGTCTGGCCGGGATCGGAACCGCATGGATGGACTGGACCTCAGGCATTACGGGCTTCATGCCCACCAGCCTCAGACTGATGGGCTTTGGCCTTGAGAAGGGACCGTCTCCCCTTGCGCCCTGGATGGTCAGCCTGACGCTTCCCATTGGCGCTCTGGCGGCGAGCTTGCGGCTTGCCCTCCTCCGGATCAGGACTTGACCTTGACGTAGCTGCCGGGCGCGTCTTCCAGGGCGGGCAGGGGGCCGGATGCGGGATCACGCGCCGGAACCAGAGCGCCTGACCGGGCTCTCAGCCACTCCGCCCAGTGCGGCCACCAGGACCCAGGCGTCTCGACCGCGCCCGCCTGCCAAGCCTCCAGGGTGTCCGGGAGGCTGGCGTTAGTCCAGTGCTGGTACTTGTTCGCCACCGGGGCGTTGATCACCCCGGCGATATGGCCTGAACCCGCCAGGGTGAAGGTGGTTGGCCCTCCGAACAGGCGCGCGCCCTTGTAGACCGAACGGGCGGGGGCGATGTGATCCTCCTTGGAGGACTGCACGTAGACAGGTGTCTGCACCTGACCGAGGTCGAGCTTTATCCCGTCCAGTTCGAGTTCGCCCTTTGCGAGGGCGTTGTCGCCGTAGAAGCACCGGAGATACTCCAGGTGCAGGGTCCGGGGCATGCGGGTCTGGTCGGAGTTCCAGAACAGCAGGTCGAAGGGCTTGGGCTCCTTCCCGAGCAGGTAGTTGCTGACGAAGAAAGACCAGATCAGGTCGTTCGAGCGCAGCATGTTGAAGGTGTCGGCCATGGTCTGGCCGGCCAGGACCCCGCCGCCGCTCTCCATCTGCTTTTCGAGGTCGGAAAGCCACTCGTCGCTGGTGAACAGCAACAGGTCGCCCGCCTCGGAGAAGTCCTGCTGTGCGGCGAAGAAGGTGGCCGAGGCGATGCGCTTGTCGCCCTTGGCGGCCATGTGGGCGAGGGTGGCCGACAGGAGGGTGCCGCCGATGCAGTAGCCGACCGTGTTCACGCGGTCGACGCCGGCCTGCTTCATGGCCGCGGCGGTCCCCTCGTAGATGCCGAGGCGCATATAGTCCTCGAAAGTCTTGTCGGCGAGGCGGCCGTCCGGATTGACCCAGGACGCGACGAAGACCGTGAAGCCCTGGGCGGCGAGCCAGCGTATCATCGAGTTCTCGGGCCGGAGGTCCAGGATGTAGAACTTGTTGATCCAGGGCGGGAAGATCACGAGCGGGATCTCGTGGACCTGATCGGTCGAAGGGGAGAACTGGATCAGCTGGATGATTTCGTTCTGGAAGATCACCTTTCCGGGCGCAGTGGCGACGTTCACGCCGATCTCGAACTGCTCGTAGTCGGTCTGGCTTATGGCCAGTTGGCCGCCACCCCGGGCGAGATCCCCGGCGAAATTCTCCATTCCCTTGACGAGGCTCTCGCCTTGGGTGGTCATCGCCTCCCGCAGGGCCTCGGGGTTCGAGGCCAGGAAGTTGCTCGGCGAGAGGGCGTCAGTAAGCATTCTGGTGAAGAACTCGACGCGCCTGCGGGTCAAGGGATCGACGTCGTCCGCCCGGGCGACAAGACCATTCAGCCAGTCCGAAGTGATCAGGTAGGATTGCTTGATCACGTCGAAGACCGGGTTTTCGGTCCAATCGGGTGCGGTGAAGCGCTTGTCTCCCTTGGCCGGGCTTGCGGCCGGGGACCCAGGGTCTCCCATGGCCCTCCGGGCTGCGAAGTGCCAGAGCTCTGCGTATCGACGCCAGAGGTCGCCCTGCGCCTGCAAGAGGACATCGGGACGCCCGGCGAGGCTCGAGATCACCTTGGCCATGGCGGGACCCACGTGGAAGGGATCTGCGTCCAGACCGGGACCCCGGTCGGCCTGCCTCAGAGCCGCCTCCGCTATGGCGCCCTGGGCGGTCATCGCGGCCTTTGCGAGGTTGCGTGAAAGCGCCTCAAGTGTCTGGAGGGCCTCGGGACCCGGCGGCGCAAACATCTTGGCGAGGTCTTCGGCTTCAGGCTTGGCGGGCCTCTCGACAGATGACGGCGGCACGGTCCCCGCAGCGTCCGGCGGATTTTGAACCTTCCTCGTCCCTGACGGCTTGACGGCGGCTGCGCGCTTGCGCTTCGGCCGCGCCGCGGCAGTCTTCTGAAGGGGCTTGTCCTTGTCGACCATGAACGTGACTCCCCGGACCCTGCGAGGTCCACAGGCTTCCTTAGAACCGGATCATGACATAAGACCACACCGATCATGAAACGCTACCTCGCTTGGCCGCCGATTCCCCGCAGAGGCCCTTTGCAGGCGCCTCTGATGCTGGCGGCCCTGCTGGTCGGATGCGCGTCCGCTCCGGAAGGCGAGGGGCGGACGCCGGCCGCCCTGATGACCGAGGCCGACACCCTGGTTCGGGCGTCGGGGAGCTATCC
>JBJTEN010000079.1:0-14564 GCA_046092925.1 Phenylobacterium sp.
GCGTCCTGCGCGCCGTCGCCCAGGGGACCTCCGCCGCCAACATCCGCAACTGGTGCCTGACCCGGGCCCAGGTCCGGCCCCGGGAGACGCAGTCCACCCGACGCCCGTTCGTGAGCCTCTTCAGGGTGTCGCGGGCCTCCCGGCCGCCGGGCTCCTTGAGTTCCGGGGCGTGGAAATCGGCCAGCCGCACCTCCACCCAGTCGATCCCGCGACGCGGGCCCACCGCCACGCAGAGGGAGTCGCCGTCGGCCACATGCACGACGGGCCCCGAAAAGCGCTCGCCGCGGGCCAGGGGTTTGGGGAGGGCGCCCTTCTGCGGCACGGCGTCACAGGGATCGGCCAGGGCGGCGCCGCCGGACAGCAGCAGGGCGAGGGCGGGAAGGAGGGCGCGCGCCGGCATGTCAGCCTCGCAAGCCGGGCAGGTCGAAGACGGCGAGGGCCCTGCGGGCCAGATCGGCGTCGCCGGTGATGGCGAGGGCCCCGGAAACCTCCAGATCGGACAGCCGGACCTCGCCGCCCAAGGCTCGGACAAGGTCCGCCCAGCGGACGGACAGGCGGGTCGTCGCCCCTGCGCCGTCCGTGGCGACGCTGACGCCGTTTCGCACGTGCAGGCCGGCGGCCTCCGCATCGGGGAGGTCGAAGCCCATGTGAAGGTCGATGCCCTCCGCCCGGGCCGGATCGACCATTACCCGCAGAAGGTGCAGGGCCTCGCGCGGCGGTCGCGCCGCCAGCTCGGCGGGGCGCAGGCGATGCGCCGCCAGGCGCGACAGGTCCAGGGCGCCCTCCAGCTCCAGGGCCCGGGTCAGGCACCAGTTGCGGATGTTGGCGGCGGAGGTCCCCTGGGCGACGGCGCGCAGGACGCCGGCCAGCTGGGCGCGGTCGGCGGCCTCCGCCTCCGGCCGTGCGACCAGCCAGGAGGTCAGCTCCAGGGCCCAGCGCAGGTCGCCGGCGCCCTGGGCGTCGTGCGCCCGGGTGCGGACCTCCGCGGCGCCGCCAAAGCCTTCCACCAGCCGTCGCGCCCGCTCGGCGGGGGGCAGGACGAAGAGCTTGCCCGGCTCGCCGTCGAACCAGCCGCGCAGGCCGGCGGCGATCTGCCGGACATGGTGCTCGGCCACGCCGTAGAACTCGCGGGTCAGGTCGTCGTCGTCGCAGGCGGCGGGCAGGCGCACCTCATGGGCGAGGGCGTCGGCGGTCCGGCCCCGGTTGAGGCCGCGCACCGTCTGGTCCCAGAGGAACTGGATGGAGTCGCGGTAGCGGGTGACGCGCGCAGCGATCCCGGCGGCCCCGGAGATCGGCGGGCCGTGGGTTCCCAGCAAGTGCTCGGCGCCCAGGGTCAGGACGTGGTCGATTCCGGCCAGCAGCACCTGCGGGTCGCGGTATTCCTCGCCCCGGATGGCGAAGATGTTGAAGAGGGTCGGCCAGACCAGGTTCTGCACGCAGGTCGAAAGCTCCGGGAACCAGAAGGTGACGCTGTCGTCGGCGTCTGAGGGGGCGTGGTGGACCTCCACGGTCAGCCCGGCCAGGGTCAGCCGCTCGCCGCCCCGGAAGAACTCCGTAGGCGGAACATATCCGGGCGTGAAGGGCGCATGCTCGGGATTCCGGAAGTTCAGACCCAGCCCCTCATTGACCAGGGCGTCAGGCCCCTCCGGCGGCAGGCGCAGGCCGAACTGGTGAATCAGGCCCCGGGAATAGGCCGGGGCGATCTCGCCCGAGGTGCGCGCCAGGTTCAGGGGGATGCGCTCATGCCCCAGGATGGGCAGGTCGCGCCCGCCAGCCTCGTCCAGGGCCGCCCTCGTGCCGCCGATGTAGTGGAAATGGCTGTAGAGCGCCGCCGCCAGGGGGGCGGAGGTGTGGGCCCGCACCTCGGCCAGGGCCGTGCGCATCTCCTCCTTGCTCTCGCCCGTGTCGATGGCGATCAGGCCGCCGGGCCCCTCGATGAAGGTCTGGTTGGACAGGCCGTTGCCCACCAGGCACCAGACCCCGGGCCGCGGGGCGTAGAGCCGCCGCTCCAGAAGCGTGGAATGGGCGAGGTGGCGCCGGTGCGCCCTCTGGCCGAGGGGACCGTCGCCGACATGGGCCGGGTCGGCGTCGAAACTGCGCATGGAGGCCCCTGTGTACGCGGCGGGCGCCGGCGTAGCGCCCCTCCCCGGCGACGCGCCCGTGAGGTCGCCGCACCTTCCTTTCACGCCCGATTGCAGGCGCGTTGCAAGCACAATCGGGATTCCGGCCCCTCCGGAGGGCCGCGAGGCGGCGGCCGGACGGGTCCGGGGCGCAGAGGTCCGCTGGGATCTAGCCGAGGATGGCGCGGAAGTGCTCCGCCAGGCGGTCCGCTGCGAGGGCTACCAGGGCCGGGTCATCGTAGAAGTCGGTCTGGCCCCGGGACGCCACCCTTTCGAGCCGGGCGAGGGTTCCCATGCCGGCGGCGAAGGCCTTGGCCCAGTGGGGTGAGAGCGCCCGCTCGGAATGTATCATGAGGGTCGGCGCCCTGAGGCGCGGCGCCGCGGTCTGGACGTCGAAGGGGATGAAGACCTCGCGCGACATCACCGCAAAGGCGTTGCGGTAGTTCGGATGCACGGCGCGCCGCGTATAGTAGTCGACCGTATCCGGCGTGCCCATGGCGGCGTCGCCCTCCGGGGCGGCGGCAGGGATGGTTTCGACCACGCCGGTGGCCTCGAAGGCCAAGCGGGCCCGACGGCCCTGATCGATCCGGGCCTCGTATCCGTTGGGGTCGGCCCCCCGCATCGCCTCGGTATCGCGGTAGTAGCCCGCAACCAGGCCGAGGGCGCGCACCGACGGCAGTTCCGCCGCCGCGTGCGCCATGTAGCCGCAGCCCAGGCAGACGCCGGCCCCCGCGAGACGCGTGGCGTCGATGTCCGGATGTCCGGCCAGCCAGGCGAAGGCGGCCTGCAGGTCCTCCACCTTGAGCGGCCAGGCCTCATATCCCCTCGGCTCTCCGCCGCTTTCCCCGAAGTGCCGGTGGTCGAGGGCCAGGGCGGCGAAGCCGCGCGCGGCGAGGGCGGCGGCGTAGACCCCGGTGACCTGCTCCTTCACGCTCGTCATCGGACCCGCCACGACCAGGCCCGGGTGAGGGCCGGCGCCGGGGGGCAGGTGGAGGTTCCCCACCACCCGGACTCCGCCAACCTGCATGTCCATCGGTTCCATCGGCATGGCTCAGTCGCCTCCACGGTCAACATGCAGGGCGGCCCGGGTATTGACCGCCTTCTGGGCCACCAGGGCGATGTTGAGATGCGCCATCGCTTCCAGGTAGCGGGCGTGGGCCAGGGGGCCAGCGACCAGGGGATCGAAGCCGAGCTCCTCGGCGAGCCCGGCGACAGTGTAGGCGGCGCGCACGTCATCGGCGGAGATGAAGGCGCTGATCCTCCGGCCGTTCCGGTTCAGGTGCTCCCATCGCATGCTGTCGGCGAAGATCGTATTGAAGGCCTTCACCAGCCGGCTGCCGGGCAAGTCCTGGGCGACGGCTTCGGCGCCGGATTGACGCGGATCCAGCGGAAGGGGCGCCCAGTCCGGACCGACAGGATTGGTCGCATCAATCACGATCTTCCCGGCCAGCGCGCGCCGGAGGGGCGGAAGGGCCTCGGCGAGGGCGGAATAGGGGGAGGCGAGGATGAAGATATCCCCGAACGCAGCCGCCTCCCGTGCAGAAACCACAAACCCGTCGGCCCTAAGCTGCCGGACGCCGAACCGGACATCATACCCGCAGCGCGCCGCCAGAGCGCCCAGGGACCGAGCCAAGCTCCCGGCGCCGAGAAAGCCAATCTTCATGGGGACCTCCTTGCGAACCTCGCCGGCACGGCTGTAAGGGACGAAGACGATCCGGAGCAATTAGGTACCCATGAGTAACCTTCATCTCCTTCAGCCGACGGAACCGGCGCCCGACGCCTTCATCGCCGCCTGTCCCTCCCGGGGACTTATCGCCCGTCTGGGCGAGAAGTGGGCCCTTCTGGCGATCATCGCCTTGGCCGACGAGCCTGTCCGGTTCGGGGCGCTCAAGCGGCGACTGGAAGGAATCAGCGCCAAGATGCTGGGCCAGACCCTCAGAATTCTGGAACGTGACGGCCTGGTGTCGCGAAGCGTCCTGGCCACGCGGCCGATCGCCGTCGACTATCGCCTGACACGCCGGGGCGAGGACCTCCTGCCTCTGGCGCGCAGCCTCAAACGGTGGGCGGAGACCCATCTTGCGGACATCGAGGCCGACAACCGCCGCTATGACGAACGGGAGGCTAACTGAGGCTGGGACAGGGGCCTCGGGTCGCCCCCGGGAACCGACGCCCGCCTATTTCCGCTTCTGCTTGCGGGCGAGGTAGCGGAGGTCGCGGGCTTCCTTCTGGCGGGCGCGGAGCTCAAGCTCCCGGGCCTCCTGGGTGATGGCCTCGTCCTCCAGGCGCAGGCGCTCGGCCTCGGCGGCGGCGGCGCGCTTGGCGGCGCGCTCGGCGTTGCGGGCGGCGCGGACAGCCTCCAGTTCGGCGGCGGCGGCGGCCTTGCGGGCCTCAAGGTCGGGATCCACGACGTGGGGCTTGGGCTTGAAGCGCTCGAGCATCGCCTTCTTGGCGGCGGCCGAAGCCTCCTGGCGTTCCGCGTACGTCATGAACTTGGGCTGGGGCATTCGGTCTTGGCTTCCGGGCTCGGGGCGGCGTCGCGGTCGCCGGCGCGGCGCCGCAAACTTTAGGACACCTGACCAGCGGTTTTCCGATTCTGGAGCGGGCGAGGCGATTCGAACGCCCGACCCCAACCTTGGCAAGGTTGTGCTCTACCCCTGAGCTACGCCCGCGCTCCGTGAGGCCCGGTTGAGGGCCCCGATGTTCGGGAGCCGGCTTATGGCAGAGGCCTGCGGGCTTGGCAAGCGGGACTCAGCCCATGAAGCGCGGGGTCTTCAGGCGGCGCTTGTTGACGTGTGCGGCGGGGGCGGGGCCGGTCTCGTCGGGCAGCTCGCCCCGGAAATAGAACCGCTGCCAGGCCTCCTTGGTGGCCTCGGGGTCAAAGCGCATGATCCGGCGGTTGAACTCGGCCCGGTGCTTTTCCCAGGCCTCGTACTGCCCGCGCAGCTCGGGGTTACGGGCCATGGAGCGGATCACCGGCTGGAAGTCGGCCAGCTCGCGGTCCTTCATCAGGGTGATGAAGCAGAAGGGCTCGCCCTTCTCGAACCGCAACCGGCCCGGGCGGGTGAAGATCCAGTTCATGGTGAAAGGGAAGGGCAGCCAGTCGGTCTCGACCAGGCCCGACAGGGGCTGGATGCCGTCCTTCACATGGTTGGGCGGACCCTGGACCATGACCGACCAGCCCGGCGGGGTGCGGAAGAGATAGCCCGGATGCATGGTCACCACCCCCGAGGAGAAGTGACTCATCACAAAGCGGTGGAACTCCGGGTGCGGCCGGTCGGGGGTTAGGGTGATGTCCTCCTGCATGACCCCGCCGTTCCACTCGGCGGTGAAGCTCATGGGGCAGAGGATCTCCCAGCCCGTGGTGTTGGCCATGGACAGGGGCAGGCAGCGATAAGGGTGCCGGGCGGCGAACTTGTCCATCCAGGCGCGCTGGGGCCGACCCGGAACGATCTCCGGCGGGCGGTCGGTTGTGGGATAGCATTCGAGATCCATGGCGGGCTCCCGGTCCTGGTCTGTCCTGCCTTTTCCCTTAGCGAGGGGGCGCGCGGAGCGTCCACCGCTTTTCCCGCCGGCGGGGCGGGAGTAAGGAGCGCCATGCTCGACCGGCCCGGCCTTCTCGACCTCCTGACCCAGCTGGGGATCGCCCACGCCACCCTGGACCATCCCGCAGTCTTCCGGGTGGGCGAGGGGGCGGAGGTGAAGTCGCAGATTCCCGGCGCCCACACCAAGAACCTGTTCCTGAAGGACGCCAGGGGAGACTTGTGGCTGGTCTGCGCGAAGGACGACACGGCCATCGACCTCAAGCGCCTGCACACGGTGATCGGCTCGGCACGGCTATCCTTCGGACCTGCGGACCTGATGGAAGAGACGCTGGGGGTCACGCCGGGCTCGGTAACCCTGTTCGCCCTGGCCAATGATCCCCTGCACCGGGTGCGCCTGGCGCTCGACCTGGCCCTGGCGGAGGCCGGCCAGGTCAGCTTCCACCCCCTCGAGAACACCGCCACCACCACGATCGACCAGGCGGGCCTGCGGACCTTCCTGGCGCACCTGCGGCGCGAGCCCCTTGTGGTGGATTTTCCGCGGCTCGCCCTCGCCAGCCTTCCTGTGCGTTGAAGCGGCGGCCCGGAAGGTCCATCTTGCAGCCTCAACTTCCCTACGGAGACCCCCATGGCCCTGATCGGTGAAAACCCGGCCCCCGCCGGCGGCGCGGCCCCGGCCGGCCTGATCAAGGACGGGACGGACGCCGGCTTCATGGCCGACGTCATCGAGGCCTCCCGCCAGACCCCGGTCATCGTCGATTTCTGGGCGCCCTGGTGCGGACCCTGCAAGCAGCTTGGCCCGGCCATCGAGCGCGCCGTCACGGCCGCCCGGGGCAAGGTGAAGCTGGTCAAGATCGATATCGACCAGCATCCCCAGTTCGCCGGCCAGCTGAGAGTCCAGTCCATCCCCGCCGTCTTCGCCTTTGTCGGCGGGCGTCCGGTGGACGGCTTCACGGGCGCCCTGCCGGAGAGCCAGATCAAGGCCTTTGTCGAACGCCTCGCCGCCCAGGCGCCGGCGGATGAGACGGACGAACTCCTGACGGTCGGCCGCGAGGCCCTGGAGGCCGGGGACCTGAACACCGCCGCCCAGGCCTTCGCCCGGGTGTTGCAGGCCGATCCCCGGGATGTCCGCGCCCTGGGAGGCATGGCGAAGGTCTACCTGGAGGGGGGCGACCCGGAGCGGGCCGCCGAGATCGCCGCCATGGCGCCGGAGGGGGCCCGGGACCCCGGCCTGGAAAGCGTCCGCGCCGCCCTCGCCCTGGCCAGCGCCGCGCCGGCCGAGACCGCCGCCTTCGAGGCCCGCCTCGCCGCCGATCCCGCCGACCACGAGGCCCGCTTCGAGCTGGCCCGCGCCCTGGCCGGCGCCGGGCGGCTGGAGGCGGCCATGGACCACCTTCTGCAGATCATCGCCGCCGATCGGGAGTGGAACGAGGGCGCCGCCCGGGCCCAGCTTCTCACCGTCTTCGAGGCGGCGGGACCGGCCTCCGACCTGGCCCGGCAAGGGCGTCGCCGCCTGTCGGCGATCCTGTTCGCCTGAACCCATGGCGCTCCCCGCACTCAGGATCGAGCTGCCGCAGACCCTGCCAGTGTTTCCCCTGGACGGGGCCCTGCTGCTGCCCGGCGCAGAACTCCCCCTGCGGATCTTCGAGCCGCGCTACCTCAACATGCTGGACGACGTCATGGGCGGGGAAAGAATGATCGGGATGGTCCAGACCACCGGCGGCGACCGGGCCCGACCCAAGCTGGCCCGCATCGGCTGCGCCGGACGGGTCACCCGGTTCCGGGATGGGGCCGAGGGCGACTATCTCATCGCGCTGACGGGCGTCTGCCGGTTCAGGATCATCGACGAGCTGGACCGGCCGACACCCTATCGACAGGTGCGCGCGGATTTTACTCCGTTTACGGATGACCTGAAGCCGGGACGTCGCGTCGGCGGCGACAGGACACGCCTGGCGCGGGCCCTCCGCGCCTACCTCAACCGGCGCGAGCTCGACATAGACGACACGGCCCTGAATGCGGCCCCGCTCGATGAGCTGGTCGCCGGCCTTTCCATGAGCCTTCCCTTCTCTCCCGCGGAGAAGCAGGCCCTTCTCGAGGCGCCGGACAGGGCGGACCGGCAGGATGTGCTCACCGCCCTCCTCGAGATGGACGCCCTGGGGGACGATGACGGGACCCCGGAGACCCTCCAGTAGGACGCCATGACCGATATGCCTGACGACGCCCCCCTGCCGGACCTCGACCCCGGGCTCGACCCCCGCCTCCTGGAGATCCTCGTCTGCCCGGTGACCCATGGGCCGCTGGACTACGACCGCGCCGCCGGCGAACTGATCAGCCGGAAGGCCGGGCTGGCCTATCCTGTGCGCGACGGGGTGCCGGTGATGCTGCCCGAGGAAGCCCGCGCGCTCTGAGGCCGCTTCAGGGCGTTTCGCCGCGGAGCAGGCGGGGCAGGTCGCCCACGGCGCCCCCCGCCTCCTGCATGAAGAAGCGGCGGACGGGTCCGATGCGGTTGACGGTCGAAAGCCCCAGGCCTCGGGCGGCGCGCAGGACCGGATTGTCATTGGAGAACAGGCGGACGAAGGCGTCCGCCGCCACCGCCAGCCCGATATTGTCGACGCTGCGCCAGCGCGCATAGCGATCGAGGACGGTCTCGGAGCCGATGTCCTCGCCCAGGCGGACGGCCTCGACCAGCACCTGGACCAGGGCGGCGGCGTCCTTCAGACCCAGGTTCAGGCCCTGGCCGGCGACCGGGTGGACCCCATGGGCGGCGTCGCCGAGGAGGGCTGCGCGCGGGGCCGTGATCGACTCCGGCAGATGCAGGGACAGGGGATAGGTGAAGACCTCCCCGTCAAGGCGCGGGCGGCCGAGGAGGTCGCCGAACCGTCTCTGAAGGTGAGCGTGGAAGACCTCGGACCGGGCGGTCTTCAGAGCCTGGGCCCGGGCCGGCGGCTCGGTCCAGACCAGGCTGGCGCGCCGCCCGGTCAGGGGCAGGATGGCGAAGGGGCCGGAGGGCAGGAAGTACTCGTGCGCCACCCCGCCATGCGGCTGGTCGAGGGTGACCGTGGCGACGACGCCAGTCTGGCGGTAGGCCCAGCCCGAGCTGCGGATGCCGGCGGCGGCGGCCACGGCGGAGGCCCGCCCCTCGGCGCCGACCACCAGGGGGGCGGCGAGGATGCGGCCATCCGCGAGCCGGACACGGGCGTCGCCGGGCGTGAAGTCGACATCGGCGACCCGAGCGGGCGCCAGGACCTCGACCCCTTCGCGCCGGACGGCCGCAGCCAGGGCGGCGCGGATCCGACGGTTCTCGATCATGTAGCCGAGGGGCTCGCCCTCCGACCGGTCAGCGATCTCCGCGGCGTCGACTCGCAGGAAGGCCCAGGCCGGGCCCCCGGCCGCCGGGCCGGGCGTCCGGCCGTCCGTAACCAGGATTTCGTGGATCCGCTCGGCGTGGGGCTCCAGGTCGCCGGCCAGGCCCAGGGCCCGCCACTGGCGGAAACTGGAATAGGCGATGGCGGAGGCGCGGCCGTCAAAGTCGGGCGCCAGCTGGGCGTCGAAGGGCTGGGTGTCCACCAGCAGGGTCTTGAGGCCGCTGCGGGCGAGGCCCAGGGCCAGGGTCGCGCCGGCCATTCCGGCCCCGGCGATGATGACATCCGCGTCCATAGGTCGATATGCCGCTGACAGGGGGTCCGGCGCAATGGCGGGATTTGGATGGATGTCCAGGCCCATTCCGGAGTTGTGCGCGAGCGCCGGGCGGATCAAGGTAGGCGCAAGGGAGACGGGAAGCTCCCAGCAAGGACGGGGGGGAACATGAAGGGCCTGAAGAGCCCCATGCAGCCTGCATTGGCCGGCGGGGCGTTGATCTGCTGTGGGGCGCGGGTCTGATGCCGCGGCGAATGGGTCAGGTGGACGAATCCAAGGGAGCGGCGATCCTCGAGGCGGCGCGGCAAGCCCTCGCGGAACGCGGCATGGCGGCCTCCATCGAGGAGATCGCGCGCCGGGCGCGGGTCTCCAAGCAGACGGTCTACAATCGCTACGGATCCAAGGCCGAGCTTGTCCGGGTGCTGATCGAGCGACGGGTCGATGAAATCACGGCGCACCTGGACAATCCGGGGTCGGGGGAGGGGCCGGAGGAGGCCCTGGCCGGATACGCCCGGGTGGTGCTGGAGTCCATCGCGACGCCGTCCTCCATCGCCCTCCTGAGGATCCACATCCAGGGGGCCGGGGAGATGCCCGACCTCGCTCGCACCTTCTTCGAGACCGGAGCCCGCACCTCAAGGCTGAGGCTGGCCGCCTTCCTCGAGGGCGAGACGCGGGCCGGCCGGCTGAGGGTCGACGACTCGGCCCTGGCGGCGGAGTTCTTCGCCGGGATGGTGATCGGATCCCATCAGACGGGAAGGCTTCTGGGCGTGGAGTCCGACCTCGCCCCTGCGACGATCGACCGCATCGCCCGGGAGGCGGCGAGCCGTTTCGTCCGGGCTTACGGCGCCTGAGGGGGCCTCAGCCCTCCTCGGAGTCGTCCGGAAGGCCCATCATGTGGAAGCCGGCGTCCACGTGGACCACCTCGCCGGTGGTCGAACGGCCAAGGTCGGACAGGAGCCAGAGGGCGGCGCCCGCGACGCCTTCCATGGAGGTGTCCTCCTTCAGCGCCGACAGTGCCCGGCCTTGGGCCCGCATGGAGCGACCGCCGGAGATCCCCGCGAGGGAAAGCGTGCGCATGGCCCCTGCGGAGATGGCGTTGACGCGGATGCCCTGGGGTCCGAGGTCCCGGGCGATATAGCGGGTGGCCGCCTCGAGCGCGGCCTTGGCCACGCCCATCGTGTTGTAGTTCGGGATGGCCCGCTCCGAGCCCAGATAGGTCAGGGTGACGAGGGAACCGCCGTCCGGCATCATCCGGCTGGCCCGGCGGGCGCAATCGACGAAGCTGTAGGCCGAGATGTCCATGGCGGTGCGGAAGCCTTCCCGCGTGGCGTTCTCGACGAAGGAGCCCTTGATCTGGTCGCGGGGGGCGAAGGCCAGGGCGTGGACGAAGAAGTCGATCTTGCCGAAGGCCGCCTCGACCGCGGCGAAGCCCGCGTCCATGCTGGCGTCGTCGGTGACGTCGACGGGCTCGATCACCGTCGCCCCGACGCCCTCCGCCAGGGGCCGCACCCGGCGCTCCATGCCCGGAAGGTGGAAGAAGGCCATCTCGGCGCCCTGGGCCGCCAGCTGGCTGGCGATGCCCCAGGCGATGGACTGGTGGTTCGCCACTCCGGTGATGATCCCGCGCTTGCCCTTCATCAGCTCGCCCCGGGGCATGTCGTAGTCGTCGGCCACTTCGCGTCTCCTGGAAGGTCGGGAAAGGATTGGGGGTCAGACCCTGGACATCACCAGGCACCCGTTGGTGCCGCCAAAGCCGAAGCTGTTGGACATGACCGTCTCGACCTGCCGGTCCTCCCGCCGACGCAGGATCGGCAGGCCCTCGAAGGCGGGGTCCAGGGTCTCGATATGGGCGCTTTCGGCCAGGAAACCCCCGTTGAGCATCAGGAGGGAATAGATCGCCTCCTGGGCCCCGGCGGCGCCGAGGCTGTGCCCGGTCAGGGACTTGGTCGAGGAAATGGCCGGAGGCGCGTCGCCGAACACCTCGCGGACCGCCTCCATCTCCTTGATGTCGCCGACCGGCGTCGAAGTGCCGTGCGGATTGAGATAGTCGACCTTGCGGTTTCCGGCCCGGGAGAGGGCCAGGCGCATGCAGCGCACGGCGCCCTCGCCTGAGGGGGCGACCATGTCGAAGCCGTCGGAGTTCGCCGCATAGCCGACGATCTCGCCGTAGATCTTCGCCCCCCGGGCCTTCGCCCGCTCGAGTTCCTCGAGCACCAGGATGCCTGCGCCGCCGGCGATGACGAATCCGTCGCGGTTCACGTCGTAGGCGCGGCTGGCCACGGCCGGCCGGTCGTTGAAGTTCGAGCTCATCGCGCCCATGGCGTCGAAGAGGACGGACAGGGTCCAGTGCAGCTCCTCGGCGCCCCCGGCGAAGACCACGTCCTGGTTGCCCAGGGCGATCTGCTCATAGGCGGCGCCGATGCAGTGTGTGGACGTCGCGCAGGCCGAGGAGATGGAATAGTTCAGGCCGCGAATCTTGAACCAGGTCGACAGGACGGCGGACACGCCCGAGCTCATGGCCTTGGGCACGGCGAAGGGGCCCACGCGCTTGGGGCCCTTTTCACGGGCGGTGGCGGCCGAATCGATGATCGCCTTGGTCGAGGGGCCGCCGGAGCCGACGATCAGGCCGGTCATCTCGTGGGAGACCTCGGAGTCACTCAGCCCGGCGTCGGCGATGGCCTGCTCCATGGCGACATGACCGAAGGCTGTGCCCTGGGCGAGGAACCGGGCGGCCCGGCGGTCGACCGTGGCCTCCCAGTCCAGTTGCGGGTCGGCGTGAACCTGGCAGCGGAATCCGAGCTCGGCGTATTCCGGGGCCGAAATGATCCCCGATCGCGCCTCGCGCAGGGACGCCCGGACATCGTCCAGGGTGTTTCCGATGGATGAGACGATGCCCATGCCGGTGACGACGACGCGCCGCATGCCCTGTTCCCCCAGACTGCGATTGTGTCAGGCCAGGTCCTTGGGATCGTACAGTCCGACCCGCAGATCCTTGGCTTCGTAGATGAGCTTCCCGTCCGCTTCCATGACGCCGTCGCCGATGCCAAGGACGAGCCTGCGCATGATCACCCGCTTCAGGTCGATGCGATAGACGACCCGCTTGACCTTCGGCGTGACCTGACCCGTGAAGCGGACCTCGCCGACGCCCAGGGCCCGGCCCTTTCCGGGCGCTCCCGACCAGCCCAGGAAATAGCCGACCAGCTGCCACATGGCGTCGAGGCCCAGACAGCCGGGCATCACCGGGTCATTGATGAAGTGGCAGTCAAAAAACCAGAGGTCCGGGCGGATATCGAGCTCGGCCACCACGTGGCCCTTGCCATAGGCGCCGCCCTCCTCGGTGATGTGGGTGATGCGGTCGAACATCAGCATCGGCGGGACCGGAAGCTGGGCGTTGCCCGGACCGAACATCTCCCCCCGACCACAGGCCAGGAGTTCCTCTCTGGAATAATGGTCCTTGGCCTTGGCGCCGGGAATCATGGATCACCCTTCTGCAGATTGCAGATGACAGCCCCGGCGGCGCAACGCCCCGACCGGGAAGACTCCGCTCTATCAGAGGCGGACAGGCCGCTCAACGGGCGGGGGGCGGAACGCATTGGGGGCGATCGTCGGCGCCCCACACCGCCGCAGCCGGGACCCAGCCCGTCACGCCGTCGGCCTTGACGCGGCACCAGCCGGCTTCGCACCTCTGGAGGGCCGCGAGGGCGCGGGGCTGCAGAAGGGCGATGGTCCGGGAATCGTCGCGAGGCGCCGACTTCACGGGCAGGGCGGGCGCCGCCGCGCGCATCACGTTCCGGCGGCCATCGGTCGTGCGCATGTGAACCCAGGCCACCCCGCGCTCTGGGTCGCAGATCCGGCGCCACTCCGAAGACTCCGCGATCACCTGAACCGGAAGGCCCCGCACCTGGTACGCCCACAGGGCGCGATAGTCGTCCCCGGGACCCGCCCTCGCGTTCACGGAGCCGAACTTCAGCGTGACATAGCGCGGAACGGGCAGTCCCGAAGGCGTCACGCGCGCCGCCTGCGCCGCGGCGGCGGCCGGAATCAGGAGAGCGCAAAACGCCGCCAGGAGGGCGACGGCGAGGTCTCGGGACCAAAGACGGGAAGGCTCAACTTGGCCGTTCATGCCCTCTTTGCTAGAGGTTCGGCGAGGACGGCGCCAGAGCGCCTTTTCGCCGGACGCTGAAAATCGGGACCCTGCCGCTCATGCCGACGCGCAAGCCGAAAGTAATCGTGACCCGAAGGTTGCCGGACGCCGTCGAGACCCGTCTTCGCGAGCTCTTCGATACGGAGCTGAACCTGACGGACGAGCCCATGAGTCGCGAGGGCCTCCTCGATGCGGTCGGGCGATGCGACGTCCTGGCGCCGACGATTACCGATCGCTTCGACAGCGGGGTGATCGAGGCGGCGGGCGACCGCCTCAAGCTCATCGCGAACTTCGGGGCGGGAGTGGACCATATCGACGTGGCCGCCGCGACCGCCCGCGGAATCACCGTGACCAACACGCCGGGCGTGCTGACCGAGGATACAGCGGACCTTACCCTGGCCCTGATGATGGCCGTATCGCGAAGGATCGTGGAGGGAGCCAGGTCCATCGAGGCCGGCGAGTTCAAGGGCTGGGCCCCCACCTGGATGATGGGGCGGCGGCTCTCGGGCAAGCGCCTGGGCGTGATCGGCATGGGACGCATCGGCCAGGCCGTGGCGCGCCGGGCCCGGGCCTTCGGCATGCAGATCCATTATCACAACCGTTCGCCGGTCAGCTCGCGGATCGCAGAGGAGCTGGAAGCCACCTACTGGGAGAGCCTCGACCAGATGCTCGCCCGGATGGACATCATCTCCGTCAACTGCCCCCATACGCCGGCCACCTATCACCTGCTCTCGGCCCGGCGCCTGAAGCTCATGCCGCCGCACGCCATCCTGGTGAACACGGCGCGGGGGGAGATCATCGACGAATCCGCCCTCGCCGACCTTCTGGCCTCCCGGAGCATTGCGGGCGCAGGCCTCGATGTCTTCGAGTTTGAGCCGGAGGTGAACCCCAAGCTCCTGGGCCTGCCCAACGCGGTCCTCCTGCCTCACCTCGGCTCCGCGACGGTGGAGGCGCGCACCGAAATGGGCGAGAAGGTCATCATCAACATCCGGACCTGGATGGACGGGCACAGGCCTCCTGACAGGGTCCTTCCCTCCATGCTCTGAACCTCTACGGAAGACGGCTCCCGCCCCGTCCGGCGGGTTCCATCTGTACAGACAGGGCCCCAAGTGCTCTGCATGGGGT
>JBJTEN010000080.1:0-9090 GCA_046092925.1 Phenylobacterium sp.
GTCTTGGTGGTCAGCAGGGGAAAGCCGCGGGACAGGTCAAAGCGCATCTGACGGCCGAAGACCCCCCGCGTGCCGACGCCGGTGCGGTCCGGCCGGTCGACGCCGAGGGCGAGCTGGGGCCGGTCTATGGCCGTCAATGGCGCTCCTGGGCCGCCCCGGACGGCCGCGTCATCGACCAGATGGCGGCCCTGGTGGAGGGGCTCAAGCGCAGCCCCGAGAGCCGCCGCCACATCGTCACCGCCTGGAACCCGGCCGACGTCGACGACATGGCCCTGCCGCCCTGCCACTGCCTCTTCCAGTTCCACGTGGCGAACGGACGGCTGTCCTGCCAGCTCTACCAGCGCTCGGCCGACGTCTTCCTCGGCGTGCCCTTCAACATCGCCTCCTACGCCCTGCTGACCCACATGGTGGCGGCTGTGACGGGTCTGGAGGCCGGTGACTTCGTCCACACCCTGGGCGATGCGCACCTCTACCTGAACCACCTGGACCAGGCCCGCGAGCAGCTGGCGCGGACGCCCCTGCCCCCGCCGCAGCTGGAGCTGGCGTCCCGCGACGACCTCTTCGCCTTCGAGCCCGGGGACGTGAAGTTCAAGGGCTACAAGGCCCACCCGGCCATCTCCGCCCCCATCGCGGTCTGAAGGGCGTGGCCGCCCCCATCCTCACCGCCGGCCCCATCGCCCGGGCCCATAACGGCGTTATCGGCCGGGACGGGGCCCTGCCCTGGCGGCTGAAGTCCGACCTTGCCCGCTTCCGCGCCCTGACCATGGGCAAGCCGGTCATCATGGGCCGGCTGACCTGGGAGAGCCTGCCCCGCAAGCCCCTGCCGGGCCGCACCAACATCGTCCTGTCCCGCGACGCCTCCTACGCCCCCGAGGGCTGCGTGGTCTGCGAGGACTTCACAGAGGCCGTCGCCATCGGCCGGGAGCAGGCCGGGGAGGACGGCGCGTCGGAAGTCTGCGTCATCGGCGGAGTCTCGCTCTTCACCCTGGCCCTGCCCCGCGCCCGGCGCCTCTACCTCACCGAGGTCCACGCCGACGTGGAGGGCGACGTGACCCTCCCCGCCTTCGACGAAAGCCGCTGGCGCGAGGTCCGCCGCGAGGACCTTCCCGCCGGAGAGGGCGACGACTTCCCCGTCACCTTCCGGGTGCTGGAGCGGGGCTGAGCCCCTTCCCCCTTCCCACTTCCCCCTTCCCGCACTCAATGGCGCCCACATCCGGCGCGAAGGGGTTTTACACTGGCGCGACGTCAACCCATCCCGGATCCGGAGCGGCGACTGTCAGGTCGAGACTTTCTGAAGCCCGGGCCGCGAGTCACATTCAAGAAGAACAAGCCCCTCCGTTCGGCTAAACGAACTCTCCCCAAGGTTGCATGTGTCAGGCGGCGAACAATGATCAGTCCTCCCGGCCTCATTCCTCTGTCTGATCCCAACGGGCTACATGGAGTCTGGACGCCAAATTGACCCTGGCCCGCGTCAGTCCTAGGCTGGACATCACAACGTTCATTCATTGCAGACCGGGTAGTCCATTCTCGACTCGCGAACTGGCGAAGGCATGCGCGGCGCTGGCGCATGCACACGGCAAATGAGGTCACTTAACCATGCCGAACTTCTTTTCCGCGTCTGACTTTTCCGTGCCGCTGCGCGCCGGATACAGCACGGCCGCCTCACGGGAGATCGGGGTCGGGGACTTCAACGCCGACGGGAAGACCGATGTCATCCTGACCTATCTGCTGTTTCCGCTGGAGAACCGCAGCGTCCCGATCCAGGTTCTGCTGGGGAATGGTCAGGGCGGATTTTCGGATGCGACCGCGAGCCTGTTTCCGGGTGGAGCCCCGGTGACGACCCATGCCCGGGAGGTCATTGTCGCTGACCTGAACGGCGACGGCCGACCCGATCTCTTCGTCGCCGATCATGGCTATGACGCCCCGCCTTTCCCGGGTTCCCCGAACGCCCTGGTCCTGTCCTCCGGCGGAGGCCTGATCAACGCGCTGAACCGGCTCCCGGCGATCTCCAACAACTTCAGCCACTCCGCCGAGGCGGCCGACATCGACGGTGACGGCGATCTCGACATCTTTGTCGGCAACGGGGGTGATCCCAGGCCCTACTTTCTCATCAATGACGGGGCGGCGAACTTCACCCTCAGCCGGGCGGGTCTGCCGGCCATCGCCGGGGCGCCGCTGAATGCGCAGTCGGAAACCTGGAACTCCGAGGCCTTTCTGGATGTCGACAAGGATGGCGACCTGGACCTCTTCCTGGGGACATCCGGCGCCAGCGCCATGCCGAACAGGCTCTTCCTCAACGACGGCAAGGGTAACTTCACGGTCGCCCCGGTGAACCCGCCCATGCCGGCCATCGCCGACATCCGCACCACCAACAATGTCGACGCCAAGAGCTTTGACGTGAATGGCGACGGCCTGCCCGATGTCGTCTCCTCCTTCAGCCGCGATGACGGGACCGGCGCCTTCCGGCCCTATGTGCAGGTCCTGATCAACAATGGCGACCTGACCTTCCGCGACGAGACCCTGAGCCGCCTGCCGGCCAGCACCCGGCTCCCGGACGGACAATTCATCAATCGCATCGAGATCGTCGACATCAACGGCGACGGTTTTCTTGATCTCTTCGCCTCGAACGGCATGCGGACGCCGATCTATCTGAATGATGGAACCGGGCGCTTCATCGAGATGCCGGAGGGCGTACTCGCCACCGACGAATTCGAACTGCGGACGACCGGCGACTTCAATGGCGACGGCCGGGTGGACGTGCTCGCCCATCGGGGTGTTGGGGGAGGCGCAGAAAACCTCCGCATCTACCTCGCCGCAGACCGGGGGACTGTCCAGACGGGGACGGCCGGCCCGGACGGGTTCATGGGCGATCAGGACAACGAGACCATACATGGCGGGGCCGGCGATGACGTGATCTTCGGCGGAGAGGGCCTCAGCTTCCTGCGCGGCGAGGAGGGGAACGACATCCTCGTCGGCGGCTCGAGCTTCGACGACATGCATGGCAACATGGGCAATGACACCCTTCGCGGCAACAACGGCGACGACTGGGTGGTCGGCGGCAAGGACAACGACCTGCTGTTCGGTGACGCCGGATTCGACATCGTCTACGGCAACATGGGCAACGACACCGTCGACGGAGGGGCCGGCAACGACTGGGTGCGCGGCGGTCAGGGCGACGATTCCGTCATGGGCGGGGCTGGCGCCGACTGGGTCTGGGGCGATCGCGGGAATGACACAATCAGCGGCGGCGCAGGCGCGGACCTGTTCTATTCCTTTTCCGGCGCCGGGATCGACCGGATCACCGACTTCAGCTTTGCCCAGGGCGACCGGCTGAAGCTGGACGGCGCCCCCTCGCGCACGATCTCCCAGGCGGGCGCGGACGTCGTGGTCGACATGGGCAATGGAGACCAGGTCATCCTGGTCGGCGTGAGCCTCTCCAGCCTGGGGGAGGGGTGGATCGTCTAGGGTCTGCAGACATACCAGTTGTTCAAGGCGGCGCGCCCTTCCCCTCGCCGCCCCCCTCGCCCATAGTCCTTTCAGAAACATCCGGGGAGGAGACGGACCATGGACCTGCAGCTGATCGCCGGGGACTTCCAGTTTCCGGAAGGCCCCATCGCCATGAATGACGGCTCGGTGATCCTGACCGAGCTCAAGCGCCAGACCCTGACCCGGGTGAAGCCCGACGGGTCCAAGGAGATCCTGGTTCACACCGGCGGCGGTCCGAACGGCGCGGCCATCGGCCCGGACGGCGCCATCTACATCACCAATAACGGCGGCTCCTTCGAGTGGCTGGACAACATGGGCATGACCGTCCCCGGTCCGACCCCGGCGTCCCACACCGGCGGCTACATCCAGCGCTTCGACCTGAAGACCGGCGCCCTGACCACCCTCTACACCGAGTGCGACGGCCGGAGGCTGATCGGCCCCAACGACATCGTCTTCGACCGGCAGGGGGGCTTCTGGTTCTCCGACCACGGCTGCTCCACGCCCGAAGGCCGAAAGTTCGGCGCGATCTACTATGCGAAGATCGACGGGAGCCACATCAGCCGCCAGAAGGACCACCTGATCTCGCCCAACGGCATCGGCCTGTCGCCCGACGAGAAGGTCGTCTACCTGGCCGACACCAACCTCGGACGCCTCTGGGCCTTCGACGTGGCGGAACCCGGCGTGCTGGCGCCGCCGGAGGGCTTCGCCCCGGGGCGGGTCGTCTGCAACCTCCCGGGCTACCAGCTGCTCGACAGCCTGGCGGTGGAGGCCGGCGGCAAGGTCTGCGTGGCCACCATCATCAACGGCGGGATCACCGCCTTCGACCCGGACGGCTCTGTGGAGCACTTCCCGGTCCCCGACCTCATCACCACCAACATCTGCTTCGGGGGGCCGGACATGCGCACGGCCTGGATCACCGCCTCGGCCACCGGCGCGCTCTACCGCGCCACCTGGCCCCGGCCGGGCCTGAAGCTCAACTTCAACGCCTGAGGCCGGCCATGCCCCGCGCCCCCGACCCGCACGAGCCGGAGATCGTCGCCAGCCTGGAACGGGCGGGAGAGCTCTGCCAGGACCTGACGCCGGTGGTCTATGACCGCCTGTTCCGCGAGCAGCCGGAGATGGAGATCCTCTTCTGGCGGGACCGGAACCACCAGATTCGCGGCGAGATGCTGACCCGGGTCATCCAGGCCATTCTCGATTTCGTGGGCGAGCGGCTCTATTCCCGCACCCTGATCCAGAGCGAGGTGGTGGTGCACGAGGGCTATGACGTGCCGCCTGAGGTTTTCCGCACCTTCTTCGCCACCATGCGCGACGCCGTCCGCGAGGTCTGCGGCGACGACTGGCGGCCGGAATGGGAGGCCGCCTGGGAGACCACCCTGGCCGACCTCGACTGGTACGTCACCCACCCAGATCAGGCGATGACCCCGGCCTGAAGGCCGAGGCCCTTGGGGCCTCAGGACAGGCTGGCCATGGCCGAACGGTCGAAGCTCATCAGCTCGTCATTGCGGCCCTGGTGGATCTTCACCGCCCAATCCGGGTCCTGCAGCAGGGCCCGGCCCACGGCCACGAGGTCGAACTCCTCGCGCTCCAGGCGGCGCAGCAGGTCGTCGATGGAGGCAGGCTGCGAGGCCTCGCCGGCATAGGCCGCAACGAACTCGCCCGACAGGCCCACCGAGCCCACCGTGATGGTCGGCGCCCCGGTCAGCTTCTTGGCCCAGCCGGCGAAGTTCAGGTCGGAGCCCTCGAACTCCGGCTCCCAGAAGCGGCGCTGCGAGCAGTGCAGGATGTCGGCGCCGGCGTCGGTCAGGGCGGTCAGCCAGGCTTCCAGTTCCTTGGGCGTCGGCGCCATCTTCACGGTGAAGTCCTGCTGCTTCCACTGGCTGATGCGGATGATGACCGGATAGTCCGGCCCCACCGCCTTGCGCACCGCCCGCAGGATGTCGCCGGCGAAGCGCGCCCGGCCGGGCAGGTCCTTCGAGCCATAGGCGTCCTCGCGCTCATTGGTGCCGTCCCAGAAGAACTGGTCGATCAGGTAGCCGTGGGCGCCATGCAGCTCCACGGTCTCGAAGCCCAGCCGCTTGGCGTCGGCGGCGGCTCGGGCGAAGGCGTCGATGGCGTCGGCGACGGCCTCCTCGCTCATGCCCTCGCCGAACTTCTTGCCCGGGCTCGACAGGCCCGAGGGGCTGTCATAGCCGCCCTCGGGCTTCCACTCGGGGTCGCGCGATCGCACCGCGCCCACGTGCCAGAGCTGGGGGGCGATGGCCCCGCCCTCGGCATGAACCTCGTCGGCCACCCGCTTCCAACCCGCCAGTTCCTTCTCGCCATGGAAGCGGGGCACATTGCGGTCGTTCAGGGAGGCGGCGCGGTCCACCCCGGTGCCCTCGGTGATGATCAGGCCCACCTCGCCGGCGGCGCGGCGGCGGTAGTACTGGGCCACCTCCTCCGTCACGACGCCGTCGGGGGAGAACGACCGGGTCATGGGCGCCATCACCAGGCGGTTCTTCAGGTTCAGGCCCTTGAAGGACCAGGGCTGGAAGAGGGCTTCGGCGGCCATGGGCGGCGTCTCCTGCGTCGGGTCCGTTTCGGCGGACCCCGGTTTCAGTGTTTCGGCGCGACCTTATGCACCGTCGCAGGCCCGGCGTCAGGCGAAAATCCGGGTCCGCCCGGAGGCGCGGGCGTCTTGCTTTTCGGCCTGCCCTTCGCCATAGTCTGAACAATGCTCAAATTGCGCCCGGTCGCCTGCGCCGGGGCGCGCCTGACCGAGGAGTTCGCCATGAGCGACGGAGCCGTTGACCTGAAGGCCGAGGCGCGCGCCCGGGCCTATTCCATCCCCCTCGACGAGATCAACGTCGCCGACCCGGAACTCTTCCGGACCGACACCCAATGGCCCTATTTCGAGCGCCTGCGGAAGGAGGACCCGGTCCACCTTCACCCCGAGGGCCACCATGAGCAGGGCCCATTCTGGTCGGTGACCAAGTACAATGACATCATGGCCGTGGACACCAACCACGGGGTCTTCTCCTCCGAACCGGCGATCACCCTCTTCGATCCCGACGAGGACTTCACCCTGCCCATGTTCATCGCCATGGATCAGCCCAAGCACGACCTGCAGCGCAAGACGGTCAGCCCCATCGTCTCGCCGCAGAACCTGCACATGATGGAGCCCCTGATCCGCAGCCGGATCCAGAACACCCTGGACTCCCTGCCCATCGGCAAGCCCTTCGACTGGGTGGACACGGTCTCCATCGAGCTGACCACCCAGATGCTGGCCACCCTCTTCGACTTCCCCTTCGAGGACCGTCGCAAGCTGACCTTCTGGTCCGACATCGCCACCGCCGACCTGACGTCCAAGCTCTTCAAGACTGAGGATCCGGACACCGAGCGGAAGATGTATCTCTTCGAGTGCGTCGACTACTTCACCCGCCTGTGGAACGAGCGGGTCAACGCCGAGCCCAAGGGCGACCTCATCTCCATGCTCGCCCACGGCGAAGCCACGCGGAACATGGACCGCATGGAGTACCTGGGGAACCTGATCCTGCTGATCGTCGGCGGCAACGACACCACCCGGAACACCATGACCGGGTCGGTCCTCGCCATGAACCAGTTCCCGGACCAGTTCGCCAAGCTGAAGGCGAACCCGGACCTGATCCCCTCCATGGTCTCCGAAACCATCCGCTGGCAGACGCCGCTGGCGTACATGCGGCGCACCGCCCTGCAGGACTACGAGCTTGGCGGCAAGACCATCCGCAAGGGCGACAAGGTCGTCATGTGGTACGTCTCCGGCAACCGCGACGACGAGGTCATCGAGAACCCCAACAGCTACATCATCGACCGCGAGCGTCCGCGCCAGCACCTGTCCTTCGGCTTCGGCATCCACCGCTGCGTGGGCAACCGCCTGGCCGAACTGCAGCTGAAGATTCTCTGGGAAGAGATCCTCCAGCGCTTCCCCGAGATCCAGGTCGTCAGCGAGCCTGAGCGCGTCTACTCGTCCTTCGTGAAGGGCTATGAGAGCATGCAGGTGGTCATCCCCTCCCGGCTCTAGGGAGGAGATCCATCGAGGTGGATTGACCCCCTCACCCGGCCTCGCCGGGAGTGCCCCCTTGGGGGAGCAATTGGAGCTTTAATTCCTCCCCCTTCCAGGGGGAGGTGGCGCGCGTAGCGGGCCGGAGGGGGTCAAGGGCGCTCGCCTCAGGCGCCCTTTTCCAGCGCCCTGAGCAGGGCCAGGACGTCCGGGTCGCCGAAGGGCATGAGCTGGGTCAGCAGGACGCCCGCCTTGCCTGCCTCCGGATCGGCCCAGAAATAGGTGTTGAAGATCCCCGCCCAGTTCAGGGCCCCGGGCCTGCGGCCCTCATTCGTCGCCTCCGGGGTGACGACGGTGGCGAGGCCGTGCCCGGTGTGCATGTCCGGATAGAGGTCGAAGTCGGTGGTCAGGACGCCGTTGGCCGTCTTGAAGGCCCCGGCCCGGAGCGCACCCGTCTGCACCTCGCTGAGCGAGCGCACAGTCTCGGGCCTCAGCACCCTCGCCCCGTCCAGCTCGCCGCCGTTCAGCAGCATGCGCAGGAAGCGGATATAGTCCGGCGCCGTGCCGTGCAGGCCGCCGCCGCCCGACAGAACCTCGGCCTCCGTCCCGCCCGGAGGGGTGGGCGCCGGGAAGAGGGTTCCCTCCACGCGCAGGTGCGCCGTCGCCCGGCGCGACGGGTCCACGGGCGCAAAGCCGGTGTCGGTCATGCCCAGGGGGCCCAGGATGTGCTGGGCCAGGTAGGCGTCCAGTCGCTGGCCGCTGGCCGCCTCCACCGCCAGGCCCGCCCAGTCGATGCCAATGCCATAGGTCCAGGCCTCGCCGGGCTCGTGCAGGAGGGGCAGGACGTGGGCCGCCCGCGTCCCGCCGTTCGGATCGGGGGCGCCCGTCGCCGCGTGCCAGCGGGTCAGGTCGGCGCTGAGGAAACCATAGCCGAAGCCCGAAGTGTGGGTCAGGAGGTCCCGCAGGGTCGGCGACCGGCGGGCGGGGCGCAGGCGCGGGGCGCCATCCTCCCCGAAGCCCTCCAACACCTTCAGGTCCGCGAATTCGGGCAGGAGGCCCGACAGGTCGCCGTCCAGGCTGAGCCGCCCGGCCTCGACCTCCCGCAGGGCGGCGACGGAGACCACCGCCTTGGTCATGCTGGCTAGCCAGAAGATGGTGTCCTGGGTCATGGCGGCGGCTTCGCCCACCTGCCTCACCCCGGCCTGCCGCGTGTAGGTCACCCCGTCCCGGTCCGCCACGGCGGCGACGGCGCCGGCGATGCGGCCAGAGGCGACCGCCGCCTCCAGCGCCTTCTCAAAGCCTGCGTACACGCCCGCCTCCCAGGTCAGAGGCCAAGCACCATCTTGGCCATGATGTTGTGCTGAATCTCGTTCGACCCCGCGTAGATCGAGGTCTTGCGGTAGTTGAAATAGTGCGGCGCCAGCGTCGCAGCATAGTCCGGTCCCGCCCGGGGCTCGTTCCGCTCGCCGCGGATTTCCGCCCAGGTGTCCCGCACGAAGGGCGCGGCGTAGACACCGGCCGCCTCGAGGGCCAGCTCGGTGATGGCCTGCTGGGCCTGGCTGCCCTCCAGCTTGAACATGGAG
>JBJTEN010000081.1:0-7220 GCA_046092925.1 Phenylobacterium sp.
CATGCGACAAACCCAACCCCGCAACATCGAAGCCACCTGGCGAAAAGTCGGAGACCTCATCGAAGCCTTCACCCCAAAAGAGTGCGCCAACTACCTCAGAAACTCAGGTTACGGTTCCATTTAAAAGAGTCATGCTCTAGAAGGCCCTTTTTGCGGTGAACCAGAAGTACCGGCCCTCTTCCCATCGCCTGTACTCCCGCCCCGTGATCGCCGCCGCCCGCGTCGGTGCGAAGAAGGTCCGCTCGTTGGTGTATCGCCGGCCAAGGGGATTGTAGATCGTGAACCTCAGCTTGAGGGCCCCGAAATGGCTGCTCTCGACGGACATGCGAACTTCAGGATCGATCTCGAAGACGTTCACCTCCGGAACGAAACAGTCGACCTCGGCATCCTGTCCGTCCACCTGGATGCTCCACGACAGCTTGTGCTCGGGGAGGTCCTGGCGCAGCTCGACCGAGTAGGTCCAGGGGATGAGGGCCGTCAGAGGTCGGGACTGGCCCGAGAGAGGGTCCTCGAACACGGAGTCCCGCCACTCCCCGCGCGCATCCAGGCGCAGTCCGGGAGCCAGCCAGGACAGGGATGCAGAGGCTCCGACGGTCGCCCCCCAGACCCAGGCGCGATCGGCGTTGCCCAGACCGAAGTCCCCGCCGGGGAGGATGACGGGCTCCAGGACATCCTCGCGCCACTCGTGGAAGATCCCGGCGTTCAGGGCCAGGCCCTCGCGTCCCCGGAAGTCCAGATCGAGGCTCGCGCGCGTCTCGGTCTGCGGTCTCAACTGCGCATTGCCCCCCAGGGAGCGGTCGATCCCGACCTCGGTGGAGGCGGCGAAGGCGTCGAAATCCAGCTGTCCGACGGTCCGGCGCAGGCCAATGTCCAGGGTGGCGTTGGGGTTCGGGCGCCACGCCAGGGACAGGGCCGGCTTGAAGAATGTCAGCCGCTGCCGGTTTCGGGCGTCGCCGGTCACGGAGATTTCGGACCACTCCGTCGCCGCCCTCGCGTCCAGCGTCCATCGGGGCGCCACATCGTAGGCGAGGTTGACAAAGGCTTCGGCGCGCTGCTCGTCCACCACGATGTTTGCGGCCGGGAGGAGGATGGGGGTCAGCTCGCCGGAGGCGTTGCGGCTTGCGAAGGCCAGAGCCGAGTCCAGACGGTTGAATGCCGCCTCAGCCCCGAACTCGGGGCGAAGACGGCCGCCGAGATCCACCGAAGCGGTCCCCCGGCCGACCCACTCGATCAGCGTGCGCCGCGAGTTCGCGGTGGTCTCCGAAGCGGCGATCCCGGGAGGAGTCTCGATCCGGCTGCTGCTGGCCGCCGCCTCGTGTCGCCAGCTGGCGAGGCTGAGGACCTTGAAGGACCAGGCGTTCGGAAACTGTCTTGTCCACTCTCCGCCGAACTCGGCCTCGACAACGTCCTCCGCGAAGGAGACGCCGCGGAACTGGTCCGCCAGCCCCGCAGGAGCGCGACCGAGGTATCCGGGTCCGCTGAACCGGGTGTTGGAGTCCTCTCCCTCCACCCGTCCGTTGAGTACGAGCTCGCCGCCAAAGGCCTCCCGACGGGCATCGCCGGAGAGCGTTATCTCCACCTCGTCCGCAATGCGGGACTCCTGTGCGAACAGGTCAGGCTCACCTGCGGGTCCGGTCCGCCTGCGGACGCCGTCGGATGGATCTCTCCAGGCGTCGAACTGCACTCTTCCGGAGGCCCGCCACCCGCCGACCGGCCCCGACAGGCTGGCCTCCATGTAGGGGCGGATATCCCCTTCGCGGTTGCTGGAGACCGAGACGCCCCAGGAGCCTGAAAGGCTGGTCTCCCGGAGGATCAGGTTCACGATCACGGTCTGGCCGGAGGCCTCACTGGTCGTGGGATTGGTGACCAGATCGATCCGCACGACGGCAGAGGCCGGGATTCTCGCCAGCGCGTCCCGCGGTCCTCCCGCCTTGGATCCGGGCCTCGACCCGTTGATCAGGACATTGCCACCGGTGTCCCCAAACCCGCGACGGGCTTCACCCTGATCGAGGGTGAAGCCCGGAACCCGTGCAACCATGTCGAGCGCGGTGCTGGGAGCAAAGCCGTCGAAGAACTCCCGGGGATAGGTCGTCACCTGCATGGGCTCCGCAGCGCGCCCGACCCCCGAGACGGCGAGGTTGAGGACGATCGCGGCGGACGCCAAGGCGCAGAGCCCATGAACCATCAAGACTGACTTCCTGCCGAGTATTCGGCGTAAGGGACGGATGTCCCGGAGGCGGAGCCCGGAGCCTCCGGTTTCAGGTTGCGTGGTCACCTCGCCGCCGTCTCGCCTGAGCGGAAAGACCCTGCCCGGATCCCCGGCGTCCAGGCTGACCGCTCAGCCGACGCCGGACTCGTTCAGCCAGTCGACGATCTTCTGCTTTGGCATGGCGCCGACCTTTATGGCGGTCATCTGTCCGTCCTTGAACAGCATCATGGTGGGGATGCCGCGCACGCCGTAGCGGCTGGGGGTGTTCGGAGAGTCCTCGATGTTCAGCTTGGCCACGGTGACCTGCTCGCCCAGCTCCGCGGCGATCTGCTCCAGGGCCGGGGCGATCTGCTTGCAGGGCCCGCACCATTCCGCCCAGAAGTCCACCAGGACGGGCTTGCCCGACTTCAGGACGTCGGCTTCGAAGGATTCGTCAGTGACGGCGACAGTACCCATGCGGGGCTCCTTGGTTCGCGGGGTCCGGACCGCGCCGGACAGGATAGCCAGATATGGCGCACCGGGCGCTGGGATCAACACCCGGAGGGCGAAGGGTCAGGTCTCCCGATGGAGTCGGTCAAGGGCCTCGCGGAGCAGGGCTTCCGGCGCGGGGGTCAGAAGAGGCCCGTCCGTCCAGACGAGGGCGGCGCGGACCGGGCGACCGGGATAGAGCTCAGACAGCACAGCCCAGTACATGGCCAGCTGGCGCAGATAGGCGGGGTCCGCCGCCTCGATGGAGGCCGGGGCCGGCCGGTTGGTCTTGAAGTCGGCGTACAGGACCTGATCGGGTTGCACCACCAGCCGGTCGATGCGCCCGGAGATCCTGACGCCGGGCGGCAGGAGGCCGGCGCCGCCGACAATGGCCGCCTCCGCCCGAGAGCCTGGTCCGAACAGGAAGGCGAAGTCCGGATGCTCCAGGACCCCCAGGGCGGCGGTCGACATTTCCTCCACCTGAGTCTCCGTCAGGCCGGCCTCCTTGGCCAGGAGCCGGCGGGCGGCGTCGGCGCGCATCGCCTCGGGCAGGTCGGGCAGGACCTGCAAGAGCCGGTGGACCAGCTCGCCGCGCCGGAACCGGCCCATGCCGGGCGCGCCGGCAAGGGGCGAGACCGCCGCGACGGGGGCCGCATCCCCGAGGTCCGAAGGCGAGGCCAGGCGGGCCAGGGGCTCGGGCAAGGCCGGCCGGGACAGCCAGGCGGGCGCAACCGGGGCGGCGGACTGGATGACGGAACCGCCGGCTTCACGCCCAAGGCTTGCGGGATCCTCGCCCAGCCGGAAGAATCCGAAGCCGTCGCGCTCGATCCGCCGGACCTGATCCTTCACCGGGCCCTCGAAGACGGTGCGCACGGCCCCCCACCAGCCCCTGAGGGTCTCCGCCTTGCTCTTGCCGGGAAGGACGCCGCAGAGCACCAGCCGGTCACGGGCCCGGGTCAGGCCCACATAGAGAAGGCGCTGGAGTTCACGCCCCTCCTCCGCCGACCGGTACTCCCGCGTCTCCGCCTGAACCGGCGTGTCGTCGTCCTTGGCTCCCAGCCAGATGAAGGCGCCGTCTGCGGTCCGGACAAGGCCCGACCCGCTGCTATTCCTGAAGGTCATGTCCGGCAGGAAGATGATCGGGGCCTCCAGGCCCTTGGCGCCATGGGCGGTCATGACCCGCACTTCCCGCGCGTGCTCGGACTCCATCTCGCGCTTGACGTCCACGTCCAGCCGGTCGAGGTCCGCAGCAAAGGTCTCCAGGTTGCGCGCGCCAGCCGTCTCCAGCTCCAGGCTCTTTTCCACGAAGACGCCGAGGTCCTCCTCGGCCTCGCGACCGAGCCGGGTCAGCAGTCTCGGCCGGTGGGTCCGGCCACAGGGGGCGGTGGACTCCAGCTGGCCGACGATGAAGTCGTAGGGCGCCTGGCCCGCGGCGGCGATCGCCGAGGCGAGGAAGGCCTGGGCCTGGGCCCAGTCGGGCCTGGCCTGCCCGGGCGCGGCCGCGTTCACCCTCCCGACAAGCGTGTCCCAGAGGCTGGCGTCCCCGCGCCCATGGGCAAGGTCGTAAAGCCCCTGGTCGCTCACATCACAGAAGGGACTGCGCAGAAGGGCCGCCAGGGTCAGGTCGTCGCCGGGGAACAGAACGAAGCGCACCAGCGCCCTCAGGTCCTCGAACAGGATATGGTCGGCCAGCTTCAGCCGGTCGGCCCCGCCGACCGGGACGCCCTGACGCTTCAGCTCCAGCAGGATCTCGTCGAACAGGGCCCCGCGGCGGCGCACCAGGACGATGAAGTCGCCCCAGTGGGCGGGCCGGACCCCCTCTTCCCCCTTCCTTCCGACGGCCTCCCCCGCCTCGACAATCCGGCGGATCTCCGCGGCGATCCGCGCCGCGAGGACCCGGGTCGAGGAATTGATGGCCAGGAAGTCCGGCGGGTCCGTCCAGGCTTCCCGCTCCTCCTTCTCGGGCGGAGGGACCAGGTCCCAGAGGTCGATGCAGCCCCGGTCCCTGCGCTGGGCCTCATGGCGGATGTCTCCGTCCCGTCCCCCCAGAAGGGCCTGGCGGCTTTCAGGGGCGTCGAAGACCCCATCCACGAAGCCCAGGACATCCCCGGTGGATCGCCAGGACACCTTCAGCTCAATGCGCTCGAAGGCGGCCCCCACCGCCTCGGCCCGGCGGCGATAGGCCTGGAACTCGGCTTCCATCCGGTCAGGCGAGGCGCCCTGGAAGGAATAGATCGACTGCTTCTCGTCACCCACGACGAACAGGCTGCGCGACAGGGCGCCGCCGGCCCCCGGGCGGCCGGCCCCGGCGAAGAACTCCCCGGTCAGCTGGTTCAGGATCGACCACTGGGCGGGCGAGGTGTCCTGGGCTTCGTCCACCAGTACGTGGGCCAGCTTCTGGTCCAGCTTGTAGAGCACCCAGGCGGCCATGCCGGACTTGCCCGTCAGCTCAAGGGTGCGGTCGATGAGATCCCCGAAGTCGAGCTTGCCCGACAGCTGCTTCTCGATCTTGTAGGCCGCCAGCCAGGCCCGGGCGAGCAGGAGGATGTCGAGGGTCTTCTGGCCGGCGAGGGCCTGCTTTCGCCTGGCCTCAAGCCCCTGCAGCCGTTCCAGTTCTTCATCCAGATGGCGGCGCAGGTCGGGCGCCTTGCTGAGCGCCTTCTGGCCCCCCACCCCGGGCTTGGGTGTGAACTTCTGGGTGAAGAGTACGCCGAGAAGGTCCTGGAACGGCGGCGCGCCCCCATGGGCCCTTAGGAGCTCGGCGAGGTTCTTGGCGCCCTGGGAAGCGTTCTTGCCATCGAGGCCCTCGGCGATCGCCAGCCAGACCTCGGCGGAGAGACCGCCTTCCCGCATACTGGCTGAGATCGCGTCCGCTTCCAGGGGCTCTGCTGACCCCGTCAGCGCTGTCCAGACGACGGCCTCGACCCCGCCGCCAAGCTCCGCCTTCTCGAGCCAGTCTGAGAGTTCGCCGGCCATGGCGGCGAAGGAGTCGAACAGGTCCTCGAAACTTCCGTGATCAAGGTCCACCGACAGGCGGGCGTAGGCCTCGGCGATGCGACCGCCGTCAGGACCCAGGGCGCGGCGGGCCAGGACGGACCGCACATTGCGCTGCAACAAGCTGGCGCCCAGGTCGTCCAGCACCTCGAAGCCCGGCGAGACCCCCGCCTCCAGGGGAAAGCGTTTCAGGAGCTTCTCACAGAAGGCGTGCAGGGTCTGGATCTTCAGCCCGCCCGGAGTCTCCAGGGCGCGGGCGAAGAGGGCGCGGGCGGCGGACAGGGCCTTGGGGAGGTAGTCGCTCACCTTGCGACCTTCGAGCCTCGACAGTTCCAGGCGCAGCCTCTCGTCGTCCAGCACCGACCAGTCGCCCAGCAGGTCGAAGAGCCGGGTCTGCATCTCCGCGGCGGCGGCCTTGGTGTAGGTCACGCAGAGGATCTCGTCCGGCGCGGCGCCCGCCAGAAGCAGACGGGCGACCCGGTCGATGAGGGTCTTGGTCTTGCCGGACCCGGCGTTGGCCGTGACGAAGGCCGAGATCCGGGGGTCGGCGGCCCGCGCCTGGGCGTCGTCGGGCGCCCGGATCATGTCTCGCCTCCACTTCCGACGGCTGACCACTCCCGCACCCTCGCCAGATGGTCATAGTCGCGGGCGTAGAGCTTCACCTTGGCTGGCGCGGTCCGGGAGGCGTAGGTCTGCCGCGGATCGTCAAAGCGGGCGATCACCGCCTTCAGGCCCTCGAGGGCCTCTGAAGCGGCGCTCGCGGGGTCCAGGTCCTTCAGGGCGCTTGTGATGACCCCCGCCGGCCGCCGGCCGGTGATCCGGACATAGGCGAGTTCCTCCGGCCTCAGCGGCCCCAGCCCGGGGAATCCGCCGCTGGCGAGGATGGCCCCTGACAGGGTCAGCTGGGGCGAGAATCCGTTCCGGACCATGTCCGGGGATGGAGGGGCGCCGGTCTTGTAGTCGAGGATCCGGCCGATTGGACCCGGTCCGACCTCGATTCGGTCGGCCTTGGCGGTGACCGTGAAGAGGCCGGCCGGTGCGGCGAAGGTCAGCGCGCCCTGGAGCTCCACATGGACCTTGCGGCCATCGGCTCGCCGCGCCCGCTCCTCGCCCACCATCCAGGCGGCGATCTCCCGAGACAGGGCCGTCTCCCGGGCGAGGCCCGGCGCATCCATGCCCGCACTGCGGAGGGCGTCCATGTACAGCTGGTCCAGAACCGCCTCGGCCCCTTCCGGAACAAGGTCCGGGTAGGTCTCTACGAAGGCTTCCAGGGCCGCGTGGATGGCCGTGCCGCGCATCCGGACGTCGATCGGGGCGTCGGGCCGGTCCAGGGGATAGAGGCGCAGTATGTCCCGCGCCCATACCGCGTAGGGGTCGCGCACCAGGGTTTCGATGCGGGTCACGGCCATCCTCCGGGGCCGGTCGGCGACGGCCAGGCTGCTGACGGTGATCGCCCGGGCGCCGCTGGGCGCAGTTGTCCTGCCGGGCCTGGACACGGTGATGGCGGAGGGCGCGCAGCAACCCAGACCGGTCGACGACCAGCATCCGC
>JBJTEN010000082.1:0-4100 GCA_046092925.1 Phenylobacterium sp.
CGAACAGGTCTTCGCCAAGCTCAAGCACGGCATGCGACAAACCCAACCCCGCAACATCGAAGCCACCTGGCGAAAAGTCGGAGACCTCATCGAAGCCTTCACCCCAAAAGAGTGCGCCAACTACCTCAGAAACTCAGGTTATGGTTCCATTTAAAAGAGTCATGCTCTAACCTGCCCAGGGCGCAAGACCGCCCCAGAGCCCCAGCAGAACTGCGAAGATCAAAGACGCCAGCGAGGTTGCAACAAAGCCGGCCCGCCTCACAGGCGTCCAGCTGTCCAGCCTCCGGCCGCTGCGCAGCACCAGGGGCGCCATGCCGAGCGTGAGGAGGGACAGAAGACTCGCGACAAGGGCGCACGCCGAGGCGGCGAGGGGCAGAAGCCCGGGCCAGTCGAAGATCACCTTCCCCTCTGTGGCGGTGAGCCCCCAGGCCAGGGCGAGTCCCATGGACAGAAGCCAGAGAATGGACTGGAGACCCTGTAACAGACCCGCCCGGGCCTGAATGTGGGTCTGTCTGAAGTCCCGCCTGTTTCTGAACAGGGCGACCCCAAGGGTGGCGAGGGCTGCGAAACCCGCCGCCGCCGCCGCCGCTGCCAGCACCCCCGGCCGGCTCCAGAAGGGAATACGCTCGAACACCTGGCCATTGACCGAGGTCAGGATCTGGCGGGACTTGCCCCGCTCCGGGAGAAAGACAAGCCGTTCCCATCCGGTATCGGAAATGAATCTGCCGCCGCCGGCGGCGCCTTCCGGGACCCAGGTCTGGACGCGGCCCCCGGTCTTGGTGACAAGACGGCCCTCCGGCGTCACGTGCACCAGCATCTGTCCCTGGAGTCTCAGGAGCATGCCTTCGAGCCCTGAATAGGCGCGCCGTGACCCGAGGTATCGCCCCTCGTAAAGACTTCTCACGGCCCAGAGTTCCGGCGAGGCGGGCCTTGGCCACGCCGCAGGACGCCCTGAGAGTCTCTCGACAATCCGGCTGGCGAGCCGCTCGGTCAGCGCATGGCCTGTATTCGTATTCGTGCTGACGAAGACGCCGAGGCGCAGCTCGGGCGCGAGGGTCATGTTGCTCATGAATGTCAGTGTGGCGCCGTCATGGCCCAGCCCCGACACGTTCCAGGGAAGTGGGTAGGAGATAAACCCGTGCGGCCATCCGTTGACGCCGGGGGGTGTCCGCCGGAGGGGTTGCTGCAGCGCGCGGGCCGTAAAGTCCCCATAGACGCGGCCTTCCCCCACCCGACCTGCATTCAGGAGGGTGATCATGTAACTCGCCATGTCACCGGCGGTTGATGAGGCTGAGCCGGCGGGCGCGATCTGGCCGATGTACTCGAAAGGCTCGCGTGCGTACCCCGAACCCGTCCAGGAGAAACCCTCCGACAGGTCGGCTGAGAGATGGGGCGGCATGGGGGCGGGCAGCCCCGGTCTTGCGGGCCTGGGCTCCCGGAAGGTGGTCCGGCTCATGCCCATGGGCTCGAAAAGGCTCTCCTCCGCCAGACGTTCGAAGGTCTTGCCGGAGACCCAGGCGGCGGCCTCGCCGGCCAGGGCGACGCCGTAGTTCGAGTAGCTTGAAATCGAGCCGACCGGACGAACCCGTCGCGGCCGCTCCTGGCGCAGATAGTCCTCAAGGCTGCGGACCCGGTCTGGACTGCGCTCGAAGAGGTGCCCCAGGGCGCGGTCCTCGAAGCCGCCCGAGTGGGACATCAGGCTGCGAAGGGTCACCGGCGCGGCGTAACCCTGGTCGCGAACCTGCACGCCTTCCGGCAGGAAGAGATTGATCGGCGCATCAAGCCTCAGGCGGCCCGCCTCCGCCTCCTTCATGACAGTGAGCCAGGTGAAGGTCTTGGACACTGACCCCAGACGGAAGATGGTCCGGTCAGGGTCGACAGGCCGCCAGGGTGAAAGGCTCGCCGCGCCATAGCCCTTCTTCAGCAGAACCTCGCCATCCTGGACAATGGCCACAGTGGCGCCGACGATGTGATCCCGGACCAGGGAGTCTCTCACGATGCCGTCGACATAGGCTTCGAGGTCCGCAGGGGGTTGAGGGGCCTCTTCGGAGCTTGTGACAGCGGGCGCGGGCCTGGGGGCGGGGCTTGCGGCCTGGATGGATTGACCTGTCGACATCGAAGGTGCGAGGACGAGGCCAAGCACCCCAAGGACCAGTCCGAAAGTCCGATTCAGGACCCTGCGCCTGTTCACGGCGTCCTCGCGGGAAAGACGTAGAGCGGCAGGATCGGGCGCAGCTGCGGACCGATGTAGACCTGTGGCTCCGAGGGCGGCCTGACGCCCTCGCGGATCTCCCTCTCCGATACACAGGTCCGGACCAGGCCTGCGAGGGAGGGGAAATCCCGCGCCGATCCAGTGCTCTGCAGAAAGCACTCGTCGAAGAAGGGATATCGGTTCGACTCGCCACACCCGAAGGAGGTCCGGTCCGGCCGGGCTGCAGTCAGGACCATCCGGTTCGCGGCGCCGAGGCCGGGGACGAAGACACCGGAATAGCAGGCCGAGATCACGGCGATCGTCGGCCGCGCGCCGCAGGTCCGGTCGAGGATCGCCGCGAGCAGGCCCGGGGCGAGAATCGCCTCGTCGACAATCACCCCCTGGGGCAGGCCGTGGGAGGTGAGATAGACAAGGCACCCGTCTGGCGCTCTGGTCGTGAGACGGGTCATCGAGTCGAAGATAGCCCGGATGTCGGACTTTTCCGGACGTTCAGGCTTGTAGCGCTCGGGCCGGACCGAGAACTGCAGGATGTTTCCGGGATCGAACCCCAGGCGCACCAGTTCCCCGGCCACGTCCCGCCGCGCATTGTCGAACGCCTCCGTGGGACCGCCGCCAGACCCCTTCCAGTCGCCTGCGACGACCAGCGCCGCCCAGGACCTGAAAGGGGACTCGGCCGCCGCGCCCGCCGCCCACCCTTGCAGGAGGGCCACGACCAGAAGGACCTGCAGGGCGCGGGCGAGCATCTAGCTCTTGTAGGACTTGAAAGGGGTGGGAACCGCCGTTCCCGTCGCCTTGGCCAGAAGCCGACCCTCGGGGTCGAAGAGTTCGCCCTCGGTGAAGGCCAGAGTCCGGCCCCACTTGACCACCCGGCCGACGCCCCGGATCGCGCCCGGCGCAGCAGGCCGAAAGAAGGAGGTCTTCATTTCCGCCGTCGGAGCGACGTGGGTCATCCCCGAAGCGACCATGCAGGCCACCGACATGCACTCATCCAGCATGGCGCAGAGGTAACCGCCCTGAACCTGCTTCATCGGATTCAGAAGCAGTTCGGCGCGGGCCTCGAAGGCGACTTCAACGGACTTCTCGGCCTGGTTGACGGCCGTGATCCTGAATCCGAGGGTCTGCGAGCCGGTCGGCTGGTTCTTGCTTCGTTGGAAACGGGCGAGGATGGCCTCGTCGGTCAGGGGCGCCTCAGGCGGCCTTGCATCATTCTCAGTCGCAGTCTCTGACACGGCGCAGCCTCATTTCTTCCGGAAGTGATCGAGGGTGACAACGTTCGGCGCGTCAGCCTCGGGGAGTGGCGGCGGCTCCGCGGCCGGGGGCGGGACGGGCCCGCGGTTCGAAGGGGCCTCTTCAGCCTCGAACTGCAGCAGGAACTGAACGCTGGGATCATAGAATCGCGTCAGCGCCGCGTAGGGGACCACAAGGGACTGGGGGCGGCCGCCGAACTTCAGCGTCACGCCGAACCCCTGCTCGCCCACCTCGAGATCCCAGAACTGGTGCTGGAGAACGATGGTCATCTCATCCGGATACCGGGCCAGAAGCTCCTCGGGTCCCTCGACCCCGGCGGCCCCTGTCTTGAACGTCAGATAGAAGTGGTGCGCGCCGGGCAGCCCGCCGGGCGCATCGGCGCGTTTCAGTGCGGCCTTCACAACGCCTCGCAGGGCTTCCTGAGCCATCGCCTCGTAATTCATGAGGTCTTTAGCGGGGGGATCCTGGGCCATTCGGGTCCTGTCCGGAGGGGGTAGGGGGCCAAACTAGGCTCAGGACTCATTGTTCACAACCACCAGATGACGGTTGCGGCTATGGAGATGGCGGACATGAATGTGTGGGCGCATGTAGTCGATGCGCAGGTCGAGGGTGGCGGTGGGCCGCCGCTCGCCCGTGGTGG
>JBJTEN010000083.1:0-6665 GCA_046092925.1 Phenylobacterium sp.
CGCTGGAGGGACTGGCCGAGGAAGGCGTCACCCAGCTCTTTCGACCTCTTGTCGGGGCGGATTTCATTGTCGGGGCGGTCGGCCAGCTCCAGTTCGAGGTCATGGCGGACCGTCTGGCCAGCGAGTACCAGCTGGAAGTCATCTTCGAACCCAGTCCCTCCAGCGCCCGGCGAAGGTGCTTGGCCTTCAGAGGGTCTCTCGCCCGAACCCTCTGAAGAATTTCCGGGGCGAAGTTGGGAAGCCCGGCGAATCTCAGGGCTCCGCTTTCGGAAAGGCTGTCTCCTACGCGCAGAACGCCATGGTTCGGAATGCCGATGACATCCCCCGCATATCCCTGTTCGGCGAGCTCACGGTCGGACGCGAAGAACATGATGGGCGCGTTCACCGACAGCTGCCGCCCGGTGTCCTGGACCTTGAGCTTCATGCCCCTTTGAAACCGGCCGGAGCAGAGGCGGAGGAAGGCGATCCGGTCCCGATGGTTGGGGTCCATGTTGGCCTGGACCTTGAAGATGAAACCGCTGACCTCCGGATCGCCCGGCGCGACATGCGTTTCCACGCCCGACCGGACCGCCGCCACAGGGCGCGGCGGCGGGGCGTAAGCGCCAAGACCGTCCAGGAGCTGCTGGACGCCGAAGCGACGAAGGGCTGATCCGAAGAACACCGGCGTCATGTGACCTTCGAGAAAGGACTGGGGATCAAAGGCGGGAGACGCCCCCTGCACCAGCTCGCTGGCCTCGAGGAGCTCGTCCCGCTCTTCTGGCGGGAGATAGGCGTCGATGGCCGCACCGTCCGCCGGGACCGCCGGGGGATGTCCCGCCTGCTCGCGCTCGGTCGCGGACCGCTCGAAAGGCAGGAACTGGCGGGAACGCAGGTCGAGCATTCCCTTGAAACGCCCCCCCGAGCCCGCCGGCCAGAACAGGGGCGCCGGGTCTAGCGCCACCTTGGAGCCGATCTCGTCGAGCAACTCGAGGGGATCCTGGGCCTCCCGATCCAGCTTGTTGATGAAGGTGACGATCGGGATGTCCCGCAGCCGGCAGACCTCGAAGAGCTTCAGGGTCTGCGGCTCGATGCCCTTGGCCGCGTCCAACACCATGACCGCAGCATCCGCAGCCGTGAGGGTCCGGTAGGTGTCCTCCGAGAAGTCCTCGTGGCCCGGCGTGTCCAGCAGGTTGAACATCAGGCCCTGGTGATCAAAGGTCATGACGCTGGCCGAGACCGAGATGCCGCGTTCGCGCTCGATCTTCATCCAGTCTGAACGTGTCCTGCGGTTCTCGCCTCGCGCACGGACCTGCCCGGCCGCTCGTATCGCGCCGCCGGACAGCAGAAGGGTCTCCGTCAGCGTCGTCTTCCCCGCATCAGGGTGGGAGATGATCGCAAAGGTGCGGCGGCGAGCAGCTTCGGAGGCGGGGGACAGGTTCATTGCGCCGACCTAGCCTGCGGGAGACGCAGGTGCAATTCCGGCCTGACGGCGGGCGGTCAGGCCTGGGCCTGGCGTCCGAGCTTGTTCCACACTTCCTTGTTCGCCCAAGCCCCGCTCTTGTGCGTCTCCTGGAGCTTCAGGAGCTGGGCGAGGAGATCATAACCCACTGAACAGTAACGGACGGCGACATCCTTGGGGTTGCAACCCGCATGGGGCGGCACGAACAGGACGGCGTTCAGGCTGGGCTGCTTGGCCATGACCAGCGCGGCGAGCCTGCGGGCCTGAACAGGTTGCCTCAGGTGCAGCTGAGGATCTCCTGCATAAAGCTCCTGGCCGAGGACCAGAACCTGCGGAAGCGTAATGGTCTTGATGTTGTAGCCCAGAAGGTCTTCGACCATCGCCTTCTGGTCGAACTGCATGACCCAATCATTCATCAGGAAAAGCAAACTCGCATCTCCCCGCTGACAGCACAGAGCTTGAGGCAGGAAAGCGCCCCCCGCCAGAGCCGTCAAATTAGGGATGTTCGCCTTGGGAATCCAGAGTCGGCGCTAGTCTTCCTCGACATCCTCCGTCAGAAAGTGCCGACCTTGACGATCCTCGACCTCAACCACCCAGAGGTCAGCGTCGATCCTGCGCGCCTTTCCGATGTAAGCATCGATCTCGGACTCTTTCTCGGTCAATGAGGGGCGCATCCAGACGGTCTCCCCGTCCGCTCGGGTCGCCTCGGCGAAGAGACGGACACGACCGTCGGACCGGTTCAACGTCTTGACCAGGACGGACCCCGCCCGGGCGTCGCCCTTGTGCACGACCACAGCATGACCGCCACCCAGTTCCGCGCGCCGGATCAGTGCGGCGACCCAGATGTCCGTGGAGAATTTCAAGGGCTCCGCCGTTGCGCTAGGATCGGCGACGCGACGTCTTCCCGCCTTCGCCCACTTATCCAGAAAGGGGACAGGTGAATGCCTCATACCCGCAGCGAGTTCAATCCCCCGGCCATAGCGCTTCTTGCCGCCTTGTTGGTCTGGCCGGCTGCAGCCTCGTCCGCCGCGGTGGACACCTACTTCGAGCGCGGGTTCATGGTGGAGGCGGGGGCGCGCTGTCGACTCTTCGCGCCGGAGGTCCAGTCAGCCCTGATTTCGGCCCGCGAGCAGGCCCGCGGCGTCGCCCTTCGAGAGGGCGCCTCGGTCGCCGGCCTGAGGTCCGTGGCCGATCGCGCCCGGACCCGAGGCCTTTCAACGCCCTGTGACTCAGCCGAGTTGGCTGCAGCCGCCCGACGTGTCCGCAGCGGCTTCGAAGGTTATGCCCGAACGATCCGTCAGGACTTTCCGGGAGATCGGCTCGGGTGGAAGGCGGACCGTTCGATCAGCCGTCAGCAGGTGCTCTGGAGGCTGAGCCAGGATGTGACCCAGGATGGGAGCCGGATGCGGTTCGGCATAGCCGGGCGGGGAGGCGCAGACAGCCTTATGGCGGTCGCATCCTTTCCGGGCGGCGCCTCGCCCTATGCCGCACGGATCGTCATGCGAGATCAGAGACTGACGGCCGGGGCCTACCTCGATATGCGCGGCGAAAGCCTCAGAACGCTCCCGCTGCCCCGCCGGATACCCCCAGGCGGCCCGTTTGTGAGTTACACGGCCGAGGCGCGATCACCCGCAGGCGAGGACCTGCTCATGGCCGGCGTGAAGTCCGGGTGGGCCTTCAGGTTCCCGGCGAAAGCCGCCGCCGCCATCAGCGAACTTGATCCCCGGGAGGCGATCATGGTCGAGTTTCTCTTCAGTTCCGGCCCGCCCCGGAGACTCCATGTGGAGGTGGGAGATTTCGCGGCCGCCAGGGCCTTTCTCTCGATCACCCGAAGCTGACCTCGTCCGGACCCTCCAGCTCGAGTTCCGGCTGCGTGGCTTCCGTCAGAATCACAGGCAGTCTGACCTCCACCGAGGTTCCCTCACACCAGCGGCTCCGGATCGTCATGTCACCGCCATGGAGACCTGCAAGAGCCTTGACGATACTGAGTCCCAGCCCCGATCCTGCGGATCTCTGCTCAAGATCTCCCGACTGTTCAAAAGGCTGGCCCAGGCGCGCCAGGTCCGCAGCAGGAATGCCCCGGCCGGTATCGGAAACGGAGAGGACCAGATCCTGGCCCCGGACGCTGATCGACAGCGCGATCCGGCCTCCGGCAGGCGTGGCCTTGAGAGCATTCGACAAGAGGTTCAGGGCGATCTGCTTGAGCGCGCGCCGATCTGCGCGAACCTCGATTCGCTCCCTCAGGCTGGGGGTCGAGAACTTCACCCCCGCACGGTCAATCTGGCCGCGCATCAGCCGGATGACCGCCCTGGCCGCCTCGCGCACGTCAAAGATTTCGGGATGCAGTTCGAAGCGTTCAGCCTCCATCCGGGACATGTCCAGAACATCGCTGATCAGCTCAAGAAGCAGTTCGCCGGATTCGTGTATGAGATCCGGATATCCCCGATATCGGGCCGGCAAGGGCCCCAGAACCTCTTCCTTCATGGCGTCCGCAAAACCCAGTATCGCATTCAGCGGGGTCCGGAGTTCGTGGGCGAGACTCGCGAGAAAGCGGGACTTGGCGGCGCTGCGGGCCTCGGCCTCCGCCAGACGGGCCTCGAGCTCCGCCTCCCGGCCGAGGAAGGGACGCAGGTCGAGGAGTCTGGCGTGCAGTCGGCCATCCCCCGCCCGGTTCACCTCCATGCCGAGCCAGGGGGCTCCCGCCAATTCGGTCGCGATCCTGACGGCCGCCGACCCCGTTTCATAAGCCTGCAGAACAGTCTGGTGCAGGACGAAGGCGGACTCCGGAAACCGGTCCGGAAGGCTTTCGCCAACGAAAAACCCCGAAAGGCCGCCGACGCCGCTTCCCACTGAGCGAAGGACCCGCCCCTCCGGATCAAGCTCGAGGGTCAAGCCGTGATGGACTTCGGACAGGTCGGGGGACGCCTCTTTCGGGGCCTGGCAGGCCAGCCTGTCCCGATCTCCAGTCCGACTTGACTCCATCTTTGAAGTCTATCCCGGACACCCTGATCCTGGGAGGCCAGACCGCGGATTCCCGGTGGATAAGGCTTTCTCACCACCCTTCGTCCCACCCTTGCGACCCAGGAGGGAAGAAACGGACTTTCACTATCCTGAACTGCCATCTAGACGATCCGGTGCGGGACAGGACGCCTTCCCCCGCCCAGCAACGGAGATCCGGTGACAGACTCCACGACCCTTGCGCGCCGCCTCGACGACCTTGCCGAGACCTTCGAGGTCCTTGACGACTGGGAAGAACGCTACCGTCACGTCATCGATCTCGGACGGACCCTCGCTCCCCTCGACGAAGCTGAGCGGACGGAGGTCAACCGCGTCCGCGGGTGCGCCAGTCAGGTCTGGCTGGTGACCGAACCCCAGGCTGACGGCTCCCTGACCTTTCGAGGGGACTCCGACGCCCACATCGTCCGAGGTCTGATCGCCCTGCTCCTTGGACTTGTGTCTGGTCTTCCTGCGCGCGAGATCGCCGCCTTCGACGCGAAGGAGGCTTTGAATCGTCTGGGCCTCTCAGGTCATCTCTCGTCACAGAGGACCAATGGGCTCTCCGCCATGGCGGAGCGCATCCGATCGGACGCCAGGGCGCGCCTGAGCGCCGGCTGAGATGGGGTCAGGCGGCCCGGATGCCTGAGACTGAACTCAGGACCTTCTCGCCGCCCAGAACGACGTCATAGCCGAGGATCATGTCGACATCCCGGCCATTCGCCGCGAGCGGCAGGCGCATCCAGAGCACCGAGAGGTGAGGCGCGCCCCGCCAGCCCAGGGAATGAGCGCCGATGGCGGGCCGACGATCGTTGATGATCGCCTCAAGTTCCCGCCGCCAATAGTCCGCGGCAGGTCCGGAATAGATTTCCCTGACCGTACGCCCAGTGATCTCGGCGCCATAGACGTCATAGAGCCCGGTGCCGGCCAGCCGCACCCGGAAAAGCCGGTCTGCGTCGGCCTCAATCAGACTGAGGTGGGGCAGAAAGGACTTGAGGTCGCCGGGCTGGACATCCGAGCGGGATGGAAGCCTGCCGTCCCTGCGCAGGCCTGCCCAGTAGGCGTAAAGCGCTTCTTGTGCGCCCTCCACCTGAGCGGAGACGCCGAGTTCCGACACCATCTTCAGAGTCCCCAACAACCCCTTTGGATTCCTAACGAATCCTTTATCGCCTGATGCGCGAATCGGCGGCAAGCGAAAATTGGTTAACGGGTCACTTTCGATCTGGAAGAGATGCGGAAAAGCCCGACCGTGATCACCACGGTCGGGCCTCATGGCTCCGGCTTGCCCCGGGGCCCCGGGATCAGGCCTTGCCGCGACGCCGGGGAGCCTGCCGGCCGCCCTGACCAAGACCCATCTGCTTGGCGAGATCCGAGCGGGCCTTGGCGTAGTTCGGGGCGACCATCGGATAGTCCTTGGGCAGACCCCACTTCGCCCGATATTCCTCAGGGCTCATATTGTACTTGGTGCGCAGGTGGCGCTTGAGCGACTTGAACTTCCGACCATCCTCTAGGCAGATGATGAAGTCGGGCGTAATCGAGCGACGGACAGGGACCGCCGGGTCGCGAGGCGCAGCTTCGACCGGCTCGACGCCGGCGCTGACACCCGCCAGGGCCCGATGAACGCTCTGGATGAGAGCGGGAAGTTCAGCAGCCGAAATCGTGTTGTTTCCGACATAGGCGGAAACAATATCCGCAGTCATTTCGATGACTTCCGTCTTCTCATTCATATCTAGTTTCCATTCTCCAAAATCAAAAAAACGAGTCGCTGGCCCCTGGGGCGTGATGCGGAGATAGCGAGGCGACGGAGCCTCGGCAAGATTGATCCGCAAGCTGATCTCACTTGCGATGCATTATTAACGCTTGCAGGACAGAATTCGTCGATCAATGAACAAATCGAAACCCCTCCTGTCGAGCAACAAGAGGGGCTCCCGCGTCATCGAAACTTGGGGGCGCTCCAATGCTCCCAGATGTCCGGTAGATCGGTTGACACCCGATCGGGATAGCGGGGCGGACGCTTTTCCAGGAAGGAGGTGACGCCTTCCTTGGCGTCGGCCATGGCGCCGCGGGCCTGGATTCCACGGCTGTCGGCCATGTGCGCCTCCATGGGATGGCTCGCCCCGGCCATCCGCCAGATCAGCTGCCGGGTCAGGGCGATGGAGACCGGGGCGGTGTTGTCCGCGATCTCGCGGGCCAGGGCGCGGGCGGCCGGCAGCAGGTCCTCAGGCGTGTGCAG
>JBJTEN010000084.1:0-6002 GCA_046092925.1 Phenylobacterium sp.
CGCCGCCGAAAAACGGATCATTGTCGCCGATGATGAGGTCGCCGGCGCCAAATCCCCTGAGGTAGTCCGCATTCTCGTTGCCCGTCAGGGTGTCAGGTCCGTCCGTCCCGGTGATGGGCGAGCCGCTGGAGCCCTGCAGGCGGATGACCACGTCGATCCGGTTGTCATCGTCCGTATCGGCGAAGGCGAATGCATCGGCGCTTCCCACGACGGCGAAGACGAGGTCGTGGAGTCCCGCCCCGATGAGGGCTTCCGCCTGCATCAGGGCCGCCTCGTAGGTCGGTGAAGGCTGGGCGGTGAACCCGCTCACGCCCGGCCGGCCAAGGTCCAGCTGGTCTCCCTCCGCGGAACTGAAGTCGGTGATCACCTCGATGGCGCCGAGCGAATGGCCCGCGGCCTCGCCAGCGCCGATTATGAACAGGTCCGCGCCCGCGCCGCCGGACAGGGTGTCGGCGCCCGCGCCGCCCCTCAGGGTGTCTGCGCCGCCCCCGGCCGAGAGGGAGTCCGCGCCGGTGCCGCCCGACAGGCTGCCGTTCCCTGTGGATCCGGTGAGGGTGTCGCCGCCGTCGTCACCGGTCAGCGTACCCTCGCCCACCAGGATGTCGGCGCCCACGCCGCCTGATACCGAGTTGGCGCCCAGGCCAGCGTTCAGGCTATCGTTTCCGCCGCCCCCCAGGAGGGTGTCGGCCTGCCCGAGGGCGGTTACGGAATCCGCCCCGGCGCCGCCATCCACCAGGTTGTTTCCGGCGTCCGCCTCGATGTGGTCGTCGCCATCGCCTCCCAGGAGGGTTTCCGCCACCGCCGCACCGAACAGGCTGTCGGCGCCGCCGTCGCCCGAGACACAGTCCGCGCCGCCGCCGGTGGTGATCCGGTCGTCGCCCTCTCCCCCGGAGTGGGTCTCGGCGCCTGCGCCGCCGGTCAGGGTGTCCGCCCCGGCCTCGCCGGCCAGGCTGGAAGGCCCGGCCCCGCCCTTCAGCAGGTCATTGTCATCCCCGCCAAGAAGGCTGTCGGAACCGCCGCCGCTGTCCAGGGTGTCCGCGCCCGAGCCGCCGGAGAGAAAGTCCAGCCCGGTTCCCCCCCTCAGGTCATCCGCGCCCTCGCCGCCGTACCCCGCCGTCGATCCTCCGGAGTTGGCGGACAGATCCAGGAGGTCGTCGCCGTCGTCGCCGTGGAAGGTGGCCTCCCCGCTCGGTCCTCCGGCGGTGATGGTGTCGGCGCCAGCGCCGGCGAGGACGGAATCCGCTCCGGAGCCCGAGGCGAGAGAGTCGGCGCCGTCGCCGCCCGTCAGGGTGTCAGCCCCCCCGCCTGCGACCACCGTATCGTCACCGGCGCCGGCGGAAACGCTGTTGTTTCCCGCGCCGACATTGATCCGGTCGTCGCCGTCGTCGCCCGAGACGATGTCCGCCAGGGCGCCGGTGACAAGGGTATCGGCGCCCTGGCCGCCCAGGACCGTATTGGCGCCCTCGCCCGCCTGGACGCTGTCGGCGCCGTCTCCGCCCAGGATCAGGTCATTCCCCGCACCGGTTTCGACGGTGTCGTTGCCGCCGCCGAGGTCCACCTGGTCCGCACCCCCGTTCCCGACGACGCTGTCGGCCCCCGCCCCGCCGGAGATCGTGTCGGCGGAAACGCCCCCCGTGATCCGGTCGTCGCCGTCACCGCCGGACAGGGAGGACGCGCCGGCGCCCCCTGTCAGGGTATCGGCGCCATCGCCGCCCGAGACCGTCGAGGCGCCGGCGTTCGAGATCAGGCTGTCCGCCCCCGAGCCGCCCAGGATCACCGCCGCGCCGGTTCCCCCGTCGCCGATCACCGTGTCATCGCCGTCGCCGCCGTCGAGGCTGTCAGCCCCGGCGCCGTCGCCGGTCATGACGATGCGATCGTTCCCCGCGCCCCCCACGACGGTGTCCGATCCGGAGCCGATGGTCACGGTGTCGTCGCCGAGGTCCCCGAAGACCAGGTTGGCGCCATCGCCGACCGAGAGCTCGTCCTGCCCCTGGCCGCCCAGGACGGTGTCCGCGCCGGAGCCTGTGAGAACGCTGTCATTCCCGAGGTTTCCGTGGACGTAGTTCGCCCCGGCGCCGGCGACCACGGTGTCATTGCCCTGCCCGCCAAGCAGGCTGTCGTTTTCAGCGCCGCCGGTGATGCTGTCTTCCCCGGCGTTGCCGTTGACGCTGTCATTCCCCCCGCCGCCGAAGATGCGGTCGTCGCCTTCGCCACCGGTGATCGTGTCCGATCCGGTCCCCGCCGAAAGGGTGTCGGCGCCGGTCTCCCCCGCAAGGCTGTTGGCGCCCCCGCCGGCGTTGACCTCGTCCGAGCCGTCTCCGGCCAGGATCGTGTCGGCCCCCGATCCGGCGGTGATGACATCGGCGCCGGAGCCGCCCTCCACCCGGTTGGCGCCGTCGCCCGCCGCGAGGCTGTCGGCGCCGTCTCCGCCCAGCAGGGTGTCCGCCCCGCTCCCGGCGGTCGCCGTGTCGCTTCCCATGTCGCCGGAAACGTAGTTGTCGCCCTCGCCGGCGCGCAGGTCATCCCCGTCCTGACCGCCCAGCAGGGTGTCGGCGCCCGAGCCGCCGATGACGGTGTCCGCGCCTATGTTCCCGTTCGCCCAGTCGGCGCCGGCCCCAAGGTCGATCTGGTCGCTGTCCCGGCCGCCATGAATGGTGTCGTCGCCGAGGCCGCCCGTCAGGGAGTCGGCGCCGGAGTTGCCCTGGATGAAGTCCGAGCCCTCGCCGCCGGCGAAGGTGTCGGAACCCCCGTCGCCATAGAGGCCGTCATTCCAGGCCGAGCCCTGGATGCAGTCCGCCCCGGTCGTCCCGGCAAAGAGCATGGAGCCGCCGGTGAAGTTGATCTGGCCGGTAAACCCGCCGAGTCCCGCCAGGGCTGCGGCGTTGAACTCCCGGGTGACGCCATTGAAGGTCAGGCTGATGCGGGCGGTGGGCGGGGGAAAGCCGGTTCCCTCCGCTGCGGGAACGAAGCTTACCCGCACCATGGACGCGGTGGCCCCGGGCGTGGTGAAGGTCAGGGTGTCCCCGGCGGTAAAGGCCAGGGCTTCGGAGGCCGTAATGGTCTCGAAGGTGTAAGCCGTCACGCCCCGCCCCATGACGGCCGCATCTCTTGATGCAGGCCCGATTCGCACCGCACCCAAAATGCGGCCAGAGGCTCACAATAGCGTTCACGGACGGGCGCACAAGCTCAACGCGAGCGATCCTTCAGGGACCGTTTCCCCGCAGGCACACCTCGCCCCCCGAGGGAAACCGCGGGCCTCAGGCGAAGATGTCTGACGCGCCGATCCCGGCGCTGGTGACGCCCGTCAGGATGATCACCTGGTCGGCGTCGCCGTCAGAATCCGTGTCGATGAACAGGTAGCCGTTCGTCCCGTCGAACTCGAAGGCGTAAAGCCTTGCCGAAGCGCCCCCCCGCTGTCCCGTTCAGCGCCGAGAGGGCCGTTTCCGCCGCCGCCAGCGCAGCCGCGAAATCCGTCACGGCGCTCCCCGCCTCCACATAATTGCCGGTCCCCGCCGCGGCATTGCCGGCCACACCGAGGGACAGCCGGTCGGATCCGGTCGCAAAATCCGTGATCCTGTCTGCGGTCGCCTCGGTCAGACCCGAGTCGGTGATCCCGAACACGAAGACATCCGAGCCGGCGCCGCCGGCCAGGTGATCCATCCCGCTCCCGCCGGCTAGGGTGTCTGCGCCGCCCTCCCCGGCCAGGCTATCCGCGCCGGCGAGAGCGGACAGGGATTCCCCGCCGCCTGCGCCGGAGAGGGTCTCGTCGCCGCTGGCGCCCAGAACCCGGATCATGGCGCCGGTCACCGTCAGCGCCGGCAGGGTGAAGCTGACCCCGGACGCAGCGAGAATATCGGCGAACGAGCCTGCGCCTCCGGAGATCGTGGTGAAGGCGCCGGCCTGCGAAGCCGCGAGGGTGGCGGTCTGGCCGGCCGTCACAGACAGGACCTCCAGGCCCGAGAGGCCGATCGCGCTGAGATCCGTGGAGACGACAACGCTCAGCGTGTCGCTCCCCGCGCCGCCGATCACTGTCTCGCCGCCCATGGCGTCGCTGCTTCCAAGGTAAACGAAGAGATCCGCGCCCGGCCCCCCGGACAAGGTATCGGCGCCGCCCCCCCCCGATGAGGGTGTCGGCGCCGCCCGTGGCGGTGTCGTTATCTCCGTTCAGGAGGTCGCCGCCGGCCCCGCCGTTCAGGTAGTCGGCCGCCCCGTTTCCGGTGAGGGTGTCAGCACCGGCGTCCCCGGAAAGGACCGCCTGGGTCACGCCGGACAGCCTCAGGAACAGGTCAGCGGCGTTGTTATCGTCAGTATCTGCAAAAACGTAGGTTTCGGTTCCCACAACCACTGAGACCAGGTCATGCAGACCCGAGCCGATCAGGGAACCCGCCACCGACAGGGCGCTGGCGAAGGTGGTGACGGGGTCGGACGCAAAGCCGTTGAGGCCCCCGCTCAGCCCGAAACTCATTTGATCAGCGTCCGCGATTGAAAAGTCCGTGATGACCTCCATCGCGCTCTGCGAGGCCTCTCCCGCCTCGCCCGCGGCGAACCGGAACAGGTCCGCGCCCGATCCGCCGGTCAGGCGGTCAGACCCGGCGCCGCCGGACAGGGTGTCGGCTCCCGAGCCGGCGGACAGGGTGTCGCCCCCGGCGCCGCCCGACAGGGATCCGGCTCCCGCCAGGCCCGTCAGGCTGTCCTGACCCTCTCCGCCCGACAGGGTTCCGTCTCCACTCAGCCAGTCGTTGTCGGCGTCACCCGAGACGGAGTTCGCCGCCGAGTCCGCAACAAGGCTGTCGGCGCCGTCGCCCCCGATCAAGGTGTCGGCGCCCGTCCCGGCGTTGAGATAGTCGTCGCCCGTCTCGCCAAGCACGCTGTTCGCCCCGCTTGAGGCGAACAGGGAGTCCGAGCCCTCGCCGCCCAGGATGGTTTCAGCGCCCGTGTTCCCCGTGACCGTGTCCTCGCCGCCTCCCGCGAGCACGAGGTCGGCTCCCCCCCGGTCGAAAAGATGTCCGACCCTTCGCCGCCATCAAGGGTTTCGGCGCCGGCTCCACCGATCAGGTTGTCAGCGCCGGTCTCTCCTGTGAGAGAGGACGCACCAGCGCCTCCCGTCAGCCGGTCATCGCCGTCTCCGCCGATCAGGGTGTCCGGCCCGCCTGAGGACGAAAGGGTGTCGGCGCCGTTTCCGGCCAGCAGATAATCAGAGCCGGCGCCGCCGATCAGGTTGTCATCTCCTTCGCCCCCGACGCCGAAAACGGAGGCCCCGGCTACGCTGGTGATGGTCAGGACATCGTCGCCATTGCCGCCGTTCAGTGTCGCGGTCTGGCCGGAAGTGACGTTCACCGCCAGGCCATCGGCGCCATCGCCGCCTTCCAGGACATCGTTTCCGGCCCCGCCGCTGAGGCTGTCAGCCCCTTCACCGCCAACCAGGCTGTCCGAGCCCGCCCCGCCTGTCAGGGTGTCGGATCCCGCCTCGCCGACGACCGTGTTGTTCCCCGCGCCGGCGCCGATGCTGTCCGAACCCGAACCCCCATGGATCAGGTCATTGCCGCCTCCGGTCATGATGACGTCGGCGCCATCGCCTCCCAGAAGCGTCCCGTTTCCGGATGTGGTCGTCAGGGTGTCCGAGCCGGCCCCGCCGATGACCGAAGCCGCGCCATCTCCGGCGGCGAGACTATCGCGGCCTTCACCGCCGATCAGGGTGTCGGCGCCGGCGGCGCCGGTCGCGGTGTTCGATCCCGGACCGAGGTCGATGAAGTCGTTACCGGAGCCGCCGGCGACCGAGTCGTTGCCGGCCCCGCCTGACAGGACGTTCTCTCCGCTCGCGGAAGAAAGGGTGTCGCCTCCCTCGCCGCCCGTCACGGTGTCATTGCCGTCACCGGAGATAAGGGAGTCGTTGCCGTCCCCGCCGGCCAGGGAGTCGCGTACGCCGGTGGACACCGCGGTGTACGCACCGCCGCCAAGTTCGTAGTTTTAATCCCCCCCGCCGCCGAGGGCCGCATCAGAAT
>JBJTEN010000085.1:0-5462 GCA_046092925.1 Phenylobacterium sp.
GGGGCAGGCGAGGAAGGCCTCGATGTTCTTCTCCACCGCAACCCGCCCGACCGACAGGAAGATGGGGCGCGGCAGGCCCTCATAGACATCCGGCTCACCCTCGCGGCGGGGTCTGAACTGTTCGGTATCCACCCCCCTCGACCAGGCGGTGATGTTGCGGAAGCCGTGCTGGGCCAGCTCATCGCGCATGGTGGGCGTGGCCACCATCAGCCGGCCCGACGGCTTATGGAACCACTTCATGTAGGCGTAGCCGGCGGACAGCGGCAGGGGCAGCCGGGCCGAGACATACTCCGGGAACCGGGTGTGATAGCTGGTGGTGAAGGGCAGCTTCCACTCCACGCAGATCCTGCGGGCTGCGAGGCCGATCGGCCCCTCGGTGGCGATGTGGATGGCCTCCGGCTCGAAGGCCTTGAACCGCTCGCGCACCGGCTCATAGGCCCCCACCGCCACCTTGATCTCTGGGTAGGTGGGCAGGGGAAATCCCCGGAACTGCTCGGGTGAAATGACTTCGACAGTGTGGCCCATGGCCTGCATCTCGGCGATCACCCGGGTGAGGGTGCGGACCACGCCGTTGACCTGGGGCTCCCACGCGTCGGTGGCGATGAGGATGCGCATCGGCCGGCGGCCGTCGAACTCGGTGCGGACGCTCTCGCGGACCCTGCGCATGGACGGCTTGCGCGGCGGCGGGCCCTCGGTCTGGAGGCGGGTCCAGAAGGCGCCCATCAGGGCCTCCCGGGTCGGGAAGTATCTGTAGACCGTCCGCTCGCCGACCCCGGCCAGCCGGGCGATTTCCGAATAGGACGCGTCGTCCAGCCGTCCATCCTCGAGGAGGCGGCTCACCGCGTCGAGGATCCGCGCCTCGGTATGGGCCTTCTGCTGACCCCTGGACAGACCTTCGGGAAGGGTCCTGAATGACCTCATGGCAAGATTACTGCCACGAAATCCGACGAAATGTCAACGATTTGGAGGTCAGGCAGCGAACCGCGGTTCGGACTCCAGCCGCCGAACCGCGCCGACGCGGCCCCTCTGACGGAACTCCCGGCTCCAGTCGAGAATGATGAGTTCGCCGTCTTCCCTCTCTGCAACGGCCGTGCAGCTTTCGACCCAGTCGCCGTCGTTGATGTACAGGATGTCGCCGAAGCGACGGATCTCGGCCTTGTGGATGTGGCCGCAGATCACACCGTCCACGCCCCGCCGCCGCGCTTCCTCGGCGACGGCCGACTCGTAGTCCTCGATGAACTGAACGGCGTTCTTGACCCGCAGCTTCAGGTAGGCTGACAGGGACCAGTAGCCAAAGCCCAACCGACGCCGGGCGCGGTTGAAAACGGTGTTGAGGGTCAGCAGGGTGCGGTAGGACCAGTCGCCCACAAAGGCGAGCCACCGCGCGTGGCGCAGTACGCCGTCGAACTCGTCGCCATGGGTCACCAGGAAGCGTCGGCCGTCTGCGGTGATGTGGATCGCGTCCCGCAGCACCTGCACATCGCCAAACCTGTGCCCTATGAAGTCACGTGCGGCTTCATCATGATTGCCGGGGACATAAATGACATCCACGCCCTTCCGGGCCAGCCTGAGGATCTTCTGGACCACATCGTTGTGGGCCTGAGGCCAGTACCATCCGTTCCGGAGCTTCCAGCCGTCGATGATGTCGCCCACCAGGTACAGGGTGTCGAACTCCGCGGTCCTGATGAAATCGAGCAGGATCTCGGCCTGGCAGCCGCGGGTGCCGAGGTGGATGTCGGAAATGAAGACCGTCCGGTACTTGTGATTCGCCGGCGCCATCGCCTTGTCTCCCCGAGAGCGGTGCGTTGCGATGGCGCTAGGCTGATTGCATGTCACGCGCGTGACGGAGCTCGGCGCGATTGCCAAGCTCCGAAGTCCGGACCAGAAGCAGCGCCATGAACCCGACCCGGTCTTCCGCCCCGTCCCCGCGCGCCGGCCGCACCCGAAGGCGCCTCCTCGACGCCGTCGTCAGTCTGCTTGCCGAGACCGGACTGGCGTCTGCGACGCCCGGCGCCATAGCCGCCCGGGCAGGTGTCGCCCGCACGGCTTACCTCTATCACTTCCCGGACAGGACGGCGCTGCTCCGCGCCCTGTGTCCCCACCTGCGCGAGAGGATGCTTGAGCTGTTCGATGCGGCGGGCCGACCGCCGGCCGGTACGGAAGCCTCGGACCACGCCATTGACACCTATTGGGCCCTGCTCGCCGAACCCGCATTTCTGGCCTTTTCCGAGCTGAGATCTGCGGCGCGGTTCGACCCGGAGGTCGCGGAGGGCATGGTCGGGCTCGTCGAGGACTTCGACGCCGGCCGACTCGGCGGCCGCTTTGGCGCCTTCGCCAAGGCCGGAGAGGATCCTCGTTTCCAGACCAGCCGGGATCTTGGCCGTTTTGTCCTTGAGGGACTCGCCCGCGGGGGTCTGACCTACGATTCAGAGGATCGCCGAAGGCGCCTGATCTCCGTGGTCAAGCGCGCCGTCCGCAGCCTCAACCGCAAGGGCGGCCCTCAGGACCTCTGGCCGGGTTAGGGGCGGGCCGAGTTGCGCTGGCGCTCCGCCGCGATCCACGCGTCGAGCCTGGCCTCCAGCATGTCCAGCGGGAGGGGCCCCGCCAGCAGGAGGGCGTCGTGGAACCTGCGGATGTCAAAGCGGTCTCCCAGCGCCCGCTCCGCCGCCTCGCGCAGGGCGACAATGCGCATCTCGCCGATCTTGTAGGCCAGGGCCTGACCCGGCCAGGAGACGTAGCGGGCCAATTCGACCTCGATGTTCAGCGGCGACAGTGCGCTGTTCTCGGCGAAGCAGGCGCGCGCCTTCTCGAGGCTCCACCCCTTCCAGTGAATGCCGGTGTCCGCCACAAGGCGGCAGGCTCGCCACATCTCATAGGAGAGGCGGCCGAATCTTTCCCAGGGATCGCGGTAGATTCCCATCTCCCCGCCGAGCCTTTCCGCATAGAGGGCCCAGCCCTCGGTATAGGCGGTGATGTCGGCGTTGCGCCGGAAATCGGGGACGCTCTGCGCCTCCTCGGCCAGGGCGATCTGCAGATGGTGACCGGGAACGGCCTCATGAAGGGTCAGGGCCGGGAGTTCGTAAAGCGGCCGCTGGTCGAGGCGCGAGGTGTTGACCATGTATCCCCCTGCGACTCCCCGCGCCGCCGAGCCGCCGAAGTAGCGGCCGGTGGTGTAGGTCTCCTCGATGTCCGCAGGCACCGGCCTGACGCCATAGGTCAGCCGCGGCAGGGTTGCGAACCAGGCCGGCAGCTCGTCATCGATCCGCTTGGCGATCCGCGAGGCCTTCTCCAGCAGTTCCTCGCGGCTCCGGGCATAGAAGCGCGGGTCGGACCGCAGCATGGCCAGGAAGGCGGGGAAGTCGCCCTTGAAGCCTGTCTCGGCCATCACGCCGTCCATCTCGCGCCGGATGCGCGCGACCTCATCGACGCCGATCTGGTGGATCTGGTCAGGGGTCAGGGCCGTGGTCGTGTGGTCAGCGACCAGCCAGCTGTAATACGCCTCGCCGCCGGGCAAGCTCCGGGCCGCCAGACCCGGACGGGCGGCGGGCAGATAATCGGTCTCCAGGAAGGCGACGAAGCGCGCCCGGGCGGGCCTGACCCGGTCGCGCAGAACATTCCGGGCTTCGTCCAGCAGGGCGTTGCGGTCCGTCCCCGGAAGGTCCGCCGGCAGTCTCCGGAGCGGCGCCAGGAGGGGGTCTTCATCGGGCTTCAGGGCGGCGGCGGCGCGCGCGCGTTCCAGGACCTGGAGGGTCGTCGGCCGGGGCTGGGTGAAACCGCTCCGGGCCCCGCGACGGGCGTTGGCGATGTGCGCGTCATAGTAGGCGGGCAGGGCCTTCAGGCGGGCGATCCAGGCCTGGGCGTCCCCGGTCGAGCGCATGGGCAGGCCTGAGGCCACATAGCCAAGGGTCTGGTCGAAGCCGCCGTCCGAGCTGAAGGGCATGCGCGCCTCGTCAAAGTCCAGGCTGGCCAGGCGGCGGGACAGGGTCCAGGCCAGGAAATCCCGGTTGAGGGCGTCCTCCCCGGTCAGGCCTGCGGGCAGGCCTGCAAGCCGCTCGCGGAATCCGGTAAGCGCGGCCCGGCGTCGGGCGTCCGCCGCGGGGGTGGGGTCGGGAAGCCGCGACAGGGCGTCGGCGTCGCCCCGCCGCCCCGCCTCGAAAGGATCGTCGCTCAGGGCCCAGGCCTCGTAGTCGGCGACCAGGGCGTCGAGGGCGGGGGTGGCCGCTGTCGCAGGCGCCGCCGCCAGGGCCAGGAAGAGAAGGGCCGCACAGCCCAGTCCCCGAAGCCAAACCATGACCTGAGCCTCCCAAGCGGGTGAATTCTACCCTTTCCTACGCCCCTTGCCCGTGCGCGCCAATGCGGGCCATGGTCGGAGGGGGACGGGGAGGGACGCCATGAGCTTCATCACGCGACGCCGGCAGGTCGACCAGAGGCCCGCCGCCCACGGCGAGCACGGGCTGGCGCCCACGCTCCGCTGGCCGCATCTGGTCGCCCTGGGGGTCGGGGCCATTGTCGGGACCGGCATCTACACCCTCACCGGGGTTGGCGCCGGGCTGGCCGGGCCGGGGGTCATCCTGTCCTTCGCCATCGCCGGACTTGTCTGTATGCTGGCCGCCCTCTGCTACGCGGAGATGGCCACCCTGATGCCACATGCAGGCAGCGCCTATTCCTATTCCTACGCCGGCATGGGCGAACTGGTCGCCTGGATCATCGGCTGGAGCCTGATCCTGGAATACACCGTGGTCTGCTCGGCGGTGGCGGTGGGCTGGTCCGGCTACGCCCAGGGCTTCCTCGAGGCCCGGGGCCTGGTTCTCCCGCCGGCTCTCGCGACCGGGCTCCTGACCGGAGACCCAGGGGGACTCATCAACCTGCCTGCTGTCCTGATCACCCTGGCGGTGGCCGGCGTCCTCCTGGTCGGGGTGCGGGAAAGCGCCAACGCCAACATCGCCCTCGTGGTCCTCAAGCTCTCGGCCTTGCTCGCCTTCGTCGTCCTGACCCTGCCGGCCTTCGATCCGGCGCGGTTCAGCCCCTTCCTGCCCTTCGGCTTCGCTGCGCACACGGGTCCCGACGGCGCGCCCCAGGGGGTGATGGCCGCCGCCGCCCTGATCTTCTTCGCCTTCTATGGCTTTGACGCCATCTCCACCGCCGCCGAGGAGGCCAAGAACCCTGGCCGGGACCTGACCCTCGGCATCATTGGGTCCATGGTCGCCTGTGCGGTCATCTACATGGCCGTGGCCGCCGCCGCCGTCGGCGCCTCGCCCTGGCAGGTCTTCTCGAAGAGCGACGAGCCCCTCGCCTTCATCCTCCGCTCAGGGGGGCATGATCTCGCCGCCACCCTGATCGCTGCTGCGGCGGTGATCGCCCTGCCTACGGTCATCATGGCCTTCATGTTCGGCCAGAGCCGGGTCTTCTTCGCCATGGCCCGGGACGGCCTCCTGCCCCGGGGCCTCGCCCGGGTGAGTCCG
>JBJTEN010000086.1:0-13009 GCA_046092925.1 Phenylobacterium sp.
GACTTCGTGCTGGCCAGCAACCTCAAGGCCGTGTGGGTGCCGCACCGGGCGCCGCTGGACCGCTCGCCGGGCCATGTCGACTTCGATCCCTTCTGGGCGAAGATGGCGGAGGCGGGCCTGCCCTTCGTCCTGCACGTGGGCGGCGCGCCCCTGCAGCTGGCCAAGGCCTGGATGAACAATGGCCGGCCGCCGACCAAGGACTGGCTGGGCGGCGGGGAGAACCTGCGCACCAAGGACGTGGCCGTCCTGCACGAGGGGCCCGAGCAGTTCCTGACCATGATGATCCTGGACGGGGTCCTGCACCGCAATCCGGGCCTGAAGGGCGCGGCGGTGGAGCTGGGCGCCGGGTGGGTTCCCGAGCTGCTGCGCCGCCTGGACTGGGTGGTGAAGCACTGGAGCCGCAACGACGCCAACCTTCAGGGCCTGCACCGGACGCCGTCGGAGCAGATCACCCAGCAGCTGGCCTTCACCCCCTTCGTCTTCGAGGAGGTCGGGAACTTCATCGACCAGTCGAACGAGGATCTCTACCTCTTCTCGAGCGACTATCCGCACATCGAGGGCGGCCGTAACCCGATCGGCCGCTTCGAGGCCTCGCTGGGCGAGCGGCCGGCCAGCGTGCGGGACAAGTTCTATGCGGAGAACTTCCTGCGCATCTTCCCCAACGCCCGGGCGGAGCGGAAGGCGACCGTGGCGGCGTGAGGCTGTCCGATGGCTGTGGCCCCCGGTTCTGACACGATGAGGAGAACCGGGGCCTGCCTCTGTGGAGCGGTGACCTTTTCCCTGGACGGGCCTCTGGGCGGAACGATTGCTTGTCATTGCACCCAGTGTCGCAGGCAGTCCGGGCACTACTTCGCCGCCGTGGGCGCGCCGCGGTCGGCGGTGGCGATTCCGGAGACCGAAGACCTGGTCTGGTACCGGTCGTCTGATATCGCCCGCCGTGGCTTCTGCCGCCGCTGCGGATCGACCCTGTTCTGGGATCCCTTCGAAGGCGAGGTGACCGAGGTCGCCCTGGGCGCCCTCGACGCCCCGACAGGACTGACGCTTGAGCGGCACGTCCATGTCGCCGCCAAGGGCGACTACTACCAGATCACCGATGGCCTTCCCCAGGACGAGACCTGACGCCGGGGGTCAGGCGTTGCGGGCCATCAGGCCGCCGTCCACGGGGATGGTGACGCCGGTGATGTAGCTGGCGGCGGGCAGGCAGAGGCTGACGGTCATGTGACCGACCTCGGCGGGATCGCCATAGCGGCCCAGGGCCGTGCGCCGCTTGGCGTAGGTGGCCTTGTCGGCCTCGGGGATGGCCGCCGTCATGCCGGTCAGGATGGGCCCGGGGCAGATGCAGTTGACTGTGATGCCTTCGCGGCCCAGCTCCACCGCCAGGGCGCGGGTGAGGCCGGTGACGCCGGCCTTGGCGGCGGCGTAGGGGCTGTCGCGGCTGGTGGCGCCCAGGGCCTCGGTGGAGGCGATGTTGACGATGCGGGGGGCCTTTGACTTCCGCAGCCAGGGGAGGGCGGCGCGGATGGTCAGCTGGTGCGCGGTCAGGAGGACGGCCAGGGACCTGGCCCAGGCGGCGTCATAGTCCGGGGAGTCGACGGGGCTGAAGGCCGAGATTCCGGCGTTGTTGACCAGGATGTCCCGGCCGCCGCAGCGGGCGGCGCTGGCCTCGGCGACGGCGCGGACCTCGCCGGCGTCCGAGACGGCCAGGGCCCAGGCCTGGGCCGAGCCGCCGGCCCGCCGGATGGCCTCCGCCGTCGCCTCCGCGGACTCGCCGTTGAAATCGGTGACGGCGACATGCGCCCCTTCGGCCCCGAAGATCTCGGCGGTGGCCCGCCCCATGCCGGACCCGGCGCCGGTGACATGGGCGATGGCGCCCTGGAGCGAGCGGCTGAGGGCGGGGTCGTGGGGCCTGGGGGATCTCCGGTCACCGGGAAGGCGGACCGGAGTTTGGACCGGATCGGGGCGGCTTCACAACCGCCGGGGCTTCAGCTTCCCGCAGCCGGCGCCGACACGTAGGTGATGTAGCCGCGCTCGACCATCCGGCGGAGGGCTTCATAGGCGCTGGAGAGCTCTTCATAGCGGGTGCGAAGCTCGGCCAGCCGCATGACCTGGCGGGTCTCGAAACCCGTGGGATTCTCGGCCATGGCCAGCGCTTCCTTGACCCACTGGGCGCGGGCCAGGGCGGCGGCGACCGCCAGGCGCTGGAACTTCTCGGCGTCGGCGCTGCCAAGGGAGGCGTGGATGACCTCGCGGTTGGACGCGAAGACCGTGTAATCAATGTGCTCGAGCTGACCCCTCAGCCGGCGCTGGGAGGCGAGGTCCGTATCCTCCTGCGGCTCGAAGTGGTCGCTGCTGTAACGCGTGTAGCCAGACTTTCGGGTCGACATGTCGCAATCTCCTGCAGGGGCGGAAACCGGACCCTGCAGGAGACATGCTGGACCCCGGCCGTTAACTTTCAATTGAAGACGCGAAGGCGCGGGGTCAGCTGACCAGATCCTCCCGGATCGACTTCCGGGCGCCCCAGAACAGGCTGGCGGCGATCAATGTGCAGCACGAAGTCGCGATGATCGCCCAGCGCACGCCCTCGGCCTCGCCCATTCCCAGGCTGTGAGCGAAGAGGTCGGAAAGCGCTCCGACAATCAGCGGACCCGCGCCCAGTCCCACGAGGTTGATGATGAACAGAAGGACCGAGGCCGCCGTGGCGCGCATGTGAGGCGGTACGAGGCTCTGTCCCGAGGCATAGACCGGCCCGAACCAGAGGGACCCGATGAGTCCGGGAAGCACCATCACCAGCATGGTTCCGATCGCCGTCGGCTGGAGATAGCCGATCACGGCGAAGACCGGCGAGATCAGGGCGGCGACGGCGGGCACAGTCCTGTAGGCGCGGATGTCGCGGGCGCCTGCGCGGTCGGCCAGGACCCCTCCCAGCCAGCTGGAGAGCACCCCCATGACACCCCCCAGGATTCCCAGCACCAGGCCGAGGAATCCTATGGACTTCAGGCCGAAGTGGCCGGCCAGCTCCGCGACCTCCTGCGGGTGGTTGCGCAGATAGAAGGAGTAGACGAAGGCGCCGTTGCCATAGCCGATAAAGGCCAGCGTCGCCGCGCCGAAGGCCACCAGCCAGAAGGTGCGCTTGCGGGCGAGGTAGGTCAGGGTGGCGCCAAAGCTTCCATCGGTCTTCTGGGTCTCGACCATCCGCGCCCGCACCGCCTGGGAGAGTTGCCGTCGCGGCTCCTGAAGGGTCAGGAACACGACGATCGTCAGGATGAGCCCCGGGACACCCGCCAGAAGGAAGGCTGTCCGCCAGCCGAAGGTGTCGGCCATCACGCCCCCGAGGGAGGACCCGAGAAGCGAGCCCAGCGGGGTGCCCATCGCGAAGAAGGCCAGGGCCGAAGCCCTCTGCGACTTCGGAACGTAATCCGCGATCAGGGAGTGGGCGGTGGGCGTGCAGCCCGCTTCTCCGACTCCCACCCCGATCCGCGCGAGGAGCAGCTGGACATAGTTGGTGGCGAGACCGCAGACGATGGTGAACCCGCTCCAGACCGCCAGCGAAGCCCCGATGATGGTGACCCGATCCCGCCGCTCGGCCAGGCGGGCGATGGGAAGACCCAGGAAGGTGTAGAAGACCGCGAAGGCGAGGCCGGTCAGGAGGCCCAGCTGGGTGTCGGACAGCTTGAGGTCGCGCTTGATCGGCTCCGCCAGGATGGACACGATCTGCCGGTCGAGAAAGTTCACCGTATAGACGGCCAGCAGAAGGATCAGGGCGTAGCGGCGGAAACCCTCCGAGAGAGGCGGAACGAGGGGCGCGTCATCCGAAACGACAACCTCCTCTGGCGAGGTGGAAATGATGGACACCCTGATCCTCCCGGAGGTGTTGTTCTTATCCGGACAGGTCTAGATGGGGCCCATGACAGGCGACACCTCCGTATCCGTCCGGAGTTGAGGTCTGCGAAACCCCCGATGCGGAGATGATGTCATGGAACTCGTGATCGGATCGAAGAGATGGTCGAGCTGGTCCATGCGGCCTTGGCTCTCGCTGAAGAGGACCGGCGCGGAGTTTCGCGAACGGCTCATTCCCCTCTACCAGGCGGACGGCCAGACCCGAACCCAGATCCTGCCCAATTCTCCCTCCGGTCGGGTCCCGGCCCTGAAGAGCGGCCGGATCGTCATCCCGGAGTCCCTCGCCATCTGCGAGTATCTGGCCGAAGCCTTTCCCGACGCGCGGCTGTGGCCGGCGGACGCCGATCTCAGGGCGCTTGGTCGGGCTGCTGCAAGCGAGATGCACGCGGGCTTCCGCGCCCTGCGGCTGGAGTGCCCGATGGACCTCGCCAGGCCGGTCGAGGCCATCGCCCTGTCCGATGACGCCCTGGCGGACATCGCCCGGGTCCGGGCCCTGTGGACGGATCTTCTCACGCGCAGCGGAGGGCCGTTTCTCCTGGGCGAGTGGTCGAACGCCGACGCCTTCTTCACGCCCGTCGCCACGCGCTTCCGCACCTATGCGGTGGACCCGGGTTCCCCGCTCCTGGCGGCCTACATGGACCGGCTGCTGACCTGGCCGGACTTCCTGGAATGGGAGGCGGCGGGCCGCCTGGAGACCTGAGCGCCCGCCGCCCTCCGGCCTAGCCCATCTTGTAGACGCAGACCTTGTTGCCCTCGGTGTCGCGGAAATAGGCGCCGTAGAAGGTCGGCATGCGCTCGCCGGGGGGGCCTTCGCAGGTCCCGCCATTGGCCAGGGCGGCGGCGTGGACCTGGTCCACCACCTCGCGGCTGGGGGCGGAGATGGCGGGCATGACGCCGTTGCCCGGGGTCGCCGCGCCCTTGTCATAGGGAATGCAGACGCCGAGCATGGCGCCCGTGCCGTTGGTGTAGAGCTCCATCCGGTCGCCCGACATGGCCGGCCCGGCGCCGAGGGGGGCGAGGGCGGCGCGATAGAAGGCCTTGGCGCGTTCGAAGTCGCTGGCGCCGAGGGTGACGTATCCGAGCATGGGGAATCCTCCGTGTTTCGCCGCGCAGTTTAGCGGCCCTTGACGACCGCGTAAGCCTCCAGGGCCCGGGCCCGGGCGAAATCGTGGTCGACCACGGGGGCGGGATAGTCGCGGCCCAGCCGGACGCCGGCCTGGTCCAGCACCAGGGGCGGGGCCGTCCAGGGGGCGTGCAGCCACTTGTCGGGCAGCTGGGTGAGCTCGGGGACCCACTTGCGGACATAGCGGCCGTCGGGGTCGAACTTCGCGCCCTGGGCCATGGGGCTGAAGATGCGGAAATAGGGGGCGGCGTCGGCGCCGCTGCCGGCCACCCACTGCCAGTTGCCGGCGTTCGAGGCGTGGTCTGCGTCCACCAGGGTGTCCCAGAACCAGGCCTCGCCCTCGCGCCAGTCGATGAACAGGTGCTTGGCCAGGAAGGAGGCGCAGATCATGCGCACGCGGTTGTGCATCCACCCCGTCGTCCAGAGCTCGCGCATGCCGGCGTCGACGATGGGATAGCCCGTGCGGCCGCGACGCCAGGCGGCGAGGCCCTTCGGGTCGCTCCGCCAGGTGATCGCCTCAAAGCGGGGGTCGAAGCTGACCCGGGCCAGGTCGACACCGCGATGGCAGATTGCGGCGTTGAATTCCCGCCAGCCCAGCTCGGCCAGGAACTTCTCGGCGTCGACCTCGGGCGCTGCGCCCATCACCACGGCGTTGAGCGCCCCCCTGAAGGCTGCGAAGGGGCTCAGCTCTCCGAAATGCAGGTGGGGCGAGAGGCGGGAGACGCTGGTCTCGGCGGGAAAGTCCCGCGCCCGGCCATAGCCGGAAAGACCTCGGGAGAGAAAGGTCGCCAGTCGCTCCCGCGCCCCGGCTTCACCCGGCCGCCAGTCCGAGAACCCCGAGGTCCAGTCGGGCGCCGTCGGGTGCAGGCCCCAGTCGGCCAGCGCCTCTGACTCGGGCCAGCCCCCGGGCGAGGGGAATCTTGCGGGAGGTTCGGTGCGACCCGGATCGACCAGGGTCGGGCGCGCCGCGCGCCAGAACGGGGTGAAGACGCTGAACGGACCCCCGGTCCGGGTCCGGATGGCGTCGGGCCTCAGAAGGTGGGCGCCGTTCCAGCGGCCGACGGTGACGCCGGCCTCCGCGAGGCGGCCCTCCAGCCGGTCGTCCCGCTGCGCCCATCCCGGGTCGAAGAGGTCGTTCCAGTGGACGGACCGCGCGCCGGTATCCCGCGCGAGTGCGGCAAGGATCAGTTCAGGGTCTCCCCGGAGCCGGATCAGACGGGATCCGCGCGACTCCAGGTCGGCGGAGAGGGCCGCCAGCGAGTGATGCAACCACCAGCGGGAGGCGGCGCCCATCGGACGGATATCGGGGCCCTCATCCAGGATGAAGACCGGCAGCACCTCGCCGTCGGCGAGCGCGGCGGTGAGCGCGGGATTGTCGAACAGGCGCAGGTCGCGCCGGAACCAGAGGATGGAGACGGACATGCGCCTTCCTGCGCCCAAGTCCGCCTCGCACGCAACAGGGGTGCGTCAGCCCCACACCTCGCGCGTCCCGGGACGGGTGCGCGCCGGGCGGGCCGGCGAAGGGGGTGGCCGCCACTTCGGCCGATCCAGGGGGCGGGAAAAGGCCCAACCCTGCCCCAGGTGAACGCCGAGCGTTCGCGACAGCCGGGCCACTTCGTCTGTTTCCACCATCTCGGCGATGGTGGCCACCCCGAGTTCGCAGCACAGGGCGACCAGGTGCTTCACAAGGATGGCGTCCTTCGAGCCCTCGGTCAGGGACTGGATGTAGCGTCCGTCGATCTTGATGAAATCGACTTCGAGCCGGCGCAGATAGTCGAGGGAGGCGGCCCCGGCCCCGAAGTCATCGAGACAGACCACATGTCCCGCCGCCCGGAGGCGGGCGATCAGCACATTGGCGCGGTCCAGATCATGGATCCTTCGGGTCTCCGTGATCTCGATGATCAATCGGCTGCGCAGGTCCAGGGCGTTGCCGACCAGGCCCAGAATTTCGTCCAGAAAGCCGTCGATCATCAGCGAATGCGCGCTGAGGTTCGCCGCGATCCGGGTGGTCTTGGGCTGTCGCCGGAGTTCCCAGACAAGGCTTCGGACGAGGGACAGGTCGAAGGCCTGGATCATTTCCAGCTCCTCGGCCAGCTGGATGGTTTCGGCCGGGCTGGTGTCCTTGGAGAAGCGCGCAAGGGCCTCGAAGTGATGAAGCTCCCCGGTCTCCAGGGAGACGACGGGCTGGTAGGCGATGTCGAAGGCGCCCGTCGCGACGATCTCCCGGAAGCGCTGCGAGTCCCTCAGGGTCCGGGCGACCGTCGCCTGGAATCCCCGGGTCGCCGCTTCGCCACCGGACTCGATATACCTGTCGAGGGCCGCCCGCATGGTCCGCATGTTCCGGGCCGTTTCGGCTCCGTCCAGGGGCAGGCGCGCCAAGGTCGGGCTGGCCTTGCCCCCGGTGGCGGCGTCGACGCTCTTCAGCAGTCGTTCGGGCGTGGACTCGGAGGTTCGCATGACGGCGAACCGGTCAAGCCCCACCTCAGCGCCGCCCATGCCCCCGTAGGAATCCGCCCGGAGCGCAGCCTGCAGGGACTGGCGGGCCTCTTCGGCCTCATCGGGGGCGAGGCGCGCCAGGCGATCGCGCAACCCCTGCACCTCGACAAGGTCAAGGCTCAGCGAAAGACCGGCCTTGCCCGCCTCCTGAACCAGGAAGTTCGCGGAGTCGGCAAAGGAGTCCGCCGACGTCAGGCCCCTGGCGTCACGCGAATAGGCGATGCCGGGGACCGGTGCGCCGAGACTGAGGGCGCAGGACAGACGTGACCCCAGCTGAGGCAGACGGAAAACGGAAAGGCTGGCGTTGGAAGGCGCCGTCGTCGACTGCCGGGGGGTCAGGGTCTCTCTCGGCGCCAGCTCGATCCGCATGGGACCGCGCCGCTCCCCGCCGGTGAGGTCGCTTCGGAGTCTGGCGAGCAGGGCGCCCTCGGACCTTGCGAACAGCCCCGCCCAGTCCATGCCGACGAGCTTGCGATCCGTAAGGCCGGTCAGGCGCTCGGCGGCGCCGAGGGCGAACTGGATCACGCCGTCGGAATCAATCTCGAAGACCAGATCGGCGCCGGCGAAGGCGAGTCCGAGCAGCCTGACGACGCTGGCGTCCTCCGTGCGGGCGGCCTGAGCCGTCATGACCCCGGCTCCCGCTCTGTCGCCGGAGCTTCCCATGCGCCGGACACATCCATGCCGTCCTGCTCCCTGGCGCGCTCCCGCCCGCCTCTGGCCGGAAGGACGCCGTTTCGTCTTCTGCGCCCTGAAGGTTAAGGCCTTGACACCGGATCGCCCCTCTCCGGCGAGAAAATGTCGCCATCTTCGCCCGCCGGTTGAAAACACGGTGAAGCCAGAACTGAACCCGCCCCTTCGGGGCGGTTCCGTGGCGCGAGACACGAAAGGTGGTGCCCGCTGCCGGACTCGAACCGGCACGCCAGGGGCGACGGATTTTAAGTCCGTTGCGTCTACCGATTCCGCCAAGCGGGCCCGACTTCACTCTAGCGCGCGCGCCCGGTCGGGACCAGACGCCCTCAGATCAGCCCCTGGGCGCGGAAGCTGGTCAGGCCGTCGCGGCCGACGATGACATGGTCGTGGACGGACAGGCGCAGGACCTTGGCGGCCTCGATCACCTCGCGGGTCATGGCGATGTCGGCCTGCGAGGGGGTGGGATCCCCGGAGGGATGGTTATGCGCGAGGATCAGGGCGCTGGCCGAGAGTTCGAGGGCCCGGCGGACGACCTCGCGCGGATAGACGGGGGCGTGGTCCACGGTGCCCTCGTTCATGGCCTCGTCAGCGATCAGCTGGTTCCGGCGATCGAGGAAAAGGACGCGGAACTGTTCGCGCGGTTCGTGCGCCATGGCGGTCCGCAGATAGGCGGACAGCTGGGTCCATGAGGTGATCACCGTCCGCCGGGCGACGGGCTCGCGGCTGATGCGGACGGCCGCTTCGTGAGCGAGCTTGAGGTCGAGCGCCGCCTGCTCGCCCAGACCGCGCACCCGGAGCAGGTCCTCCAGGGGGGCGCCGAAGACGCCGGCGAGGGAGCCGAAGCGGGCCAGCAGGGCCTTGGCCAGGGGCTTGACGTCCCCCCGCGGCAGGGACCGGAAGAGCAGCAGCTCAAGCAGCTCATAGTCCGGCAGGGCGCCGGGGCCGCCATGGCGGGCGCGGTGGCGCAGGCGCGCCCTGTGGCCGGCGTGCGGCGGCGCGGGGGACAGAGATCCGAGGAGCGGGGCTTCCTGCAGGTCGGATGAGGGCATGGCGGGGCTCCGGCGGCCTCGCTAATGTTCCTCAAACGTTCGCATTTCGCAAGCCTATCCCTCGATCCTGACCCGGGTGACGTTGTCGCCGGAATTCCTGTCGATGCGCTTGTTGTAGGGATCGATCCCGGCGAAGGCGGGCTTGCCATCGACGGTCACGGTCACGATCTGCTCGCCGTCCTTGAGGGTCCGCACGGTGAAGCTCTGCACCGAGGCCCGAGAGAAGCCGGGCTTGCCGGGTTCGGCGGTGAAGACTCCGAGGTCGAACGTCTCCGTCCCCAGAGGCGCAGCGGTCTCGACGCCCTTGCCATCGGCGTAGAGCTTGCGGGCGGTGATCTTCAGGGTGACGTCGTAGCGCCCGTCGGGCCGGCGGCGGGCCTGGGCTTCCTCGGTCTTGAGGTCGTAGAGGGTGATCTTCTCGAAGAGGTCGGTGATCAGGTCCTGAGCCCGGGGATCGTCGCCCGCCTCGCGCCGAAGGGCGTCGACCAGGTCCCGGGAGGTGGGGTAGGGCGCGCCCTTGAAGGCGTAACGGGCCAGGAGGCTGCGCAGGGCGGCGTTGACCTTGGCCTCGCCGATCTGGTCGCGCAGCAGGTACATGACCAGGGAGCCCTTGCGGTAGTGGATATAGCCCTGGTTCTCGACGCGGATCAGGGGCGTCTCCTCCACAGCCTGCCCGCCGCGCGCCGAGAGGTAGCTGTCCAGTTCGTTGCGAAGGAACTTGCGAATGCCTTCCTTGCCGTAGGTCTGTTCCATGACCAGGAGGGCTGAGTACTGCGCGAGGGTCTCCGAGAGGACAGTGCCGCCCTGCATGTCGGCGCCAATGACCTGGTGCGCCCACCACTGGTGGGCCATCTCGTGGGCTGTGACATAGGTGGCGAAGTCGATCTTGTCCGGCTTGTCCGGATCGGCGGTGAAGCCAATGGATTCAGAGAAGGGGATCGTGTTGGCGAAGGCCTGGGCGTAGTCCTCGTAGCCCGGGAACTCGATGATCCGGGCCTGCCGGAACTGGTAGGGGCTGAAGTTGGCCTGGTAATAGTCGAGGCTGCGCTTCATCGCGGCCATCATCCGCTCGACGTTCCAGGGGTGACCGGGGTGATGATAGACGGCGAGGTCGACGCCCTTGTAGGTCTCGCGGCGCACGGCGTACCGGGCGGACTGGACCGAAAAGAAGTTCAGGACCGGGGCGTCGGTGCGGAAGCGCGCGGTCCTTCGCCCGTTCGCGGTGGTGTCCGAGACGAGGTAGCCCGGTGCGACCGGGGTCTGGTCGGCGACGGTGGAGACCGTGATGTCGGCGTTCACCCAGTCGGCGTTACCCAAATAGTTGCGGGCCCGGGCGCTCTCGTCCTCCAGCTTCGCCGGCCGCAGCTCGGGAGGAAGCCCGTACTTGCGGCGTGTGGTCCGATCCTGGAGCAGGCCGTTTCGCGACATGCCGAGGGTCGGCGCGAACTCGGAGTTGGAGACGAAGGTCCCGTTGTCGACAAGGCGGGTCGTGTTCCGGGCGTTCCTGAACCCCTTCTGCGCCAGGACGGTTGCAAACTCCAGGCGGGCGGTCTGGCCGGGGGCCAGAGGGCTGGCGAGGTGCAGGATCCTGTAGTTGAACCGCTCGAAGGTTTCCGTCCGGGCGGGCAGCGACAGGGTCAGCCGCTCGACCTTCAGGTCGGGGTCCTCAAACCGGACATGGACCTGCGAGAGGGGTTCGCCGGTGTCGTTCACCAGATCATAGGCGCCCGTGACCCTCAGTCGCGGCGCATGGGGATCGAGGTCGAGGTTCAGGGTCACGTCCGTGACGGAAGGCTGAGGAAGGCGCTCATACTTCAGGAAGGCCTTCTCATAGTCCGCCGTCAGGCGCTCCTCGTCCTGCTGGGTCCGGTAGGAGTTCCAGACGTTGGTGTTGACGAAGATGAAGCTTCCCAGGCCGGCGAAGACCAGGAGCGCTCCCCCGGCGGCCAGGCCTGTCCGGCCGCCCAGCCTGCGCCCCAGTCGTCCGAAACGGGCCCGCACGCCGTCCCGGGCGCCGCGCGCCCACATGCCCTGGGTGAGGATCAACAGGAAGATGGCGAAGGCCGTCCAGTAGGCGCGGAACCAAGCGGCGAAGCCGGCGTAGTCGCCCTGGCCGTTCATGTCGGAAAGGGGCACGCCCGGGTCGCCACCGTAGATGTAGAGGTTATGCTCGAACCCCGCCCCCGCGAGGCTGAGCTGCAGGACCAGATAGGTCACCATGAGCGCCCAGCCGACGAACTTGTTGGGCGCCAAGGCCTGAAGGAAGATGGCCAGGACAGCGATCAGGGACCAGTCGACCAGGGTCGGCAGCGCGTACCAGCCGAGGTACTGTCCCCAGTCGGGATGCGGGAAGCCAAGAAGGACCTGCGCGGCCGCAGCGGCAAGGGTGCTGATCAGCACCATGACGCCGAGCACCATCACCAGTCCGAGGACCTTGGGGACCATGAAGGTCCAGTCCGGGGCGGAGGTGGAGTCCACAATATCGGCGAAGCGCTGCTCTCGATCCCGCCAGACCAGGTCGCCGGCATAGTAGATCGCCACCAGCACGACCACGAAGCCGAAGGCGCCCTGCAGCATCTCGATCATGCGGATGGTGGTGGGCAGGAAAACGGATCCGTTCTGCTCCAGCCCGAAGAGGATCCCACCGGAGGCATTGAAAAGGCCGAGCACCAACAGGATGCCGAAGGCGGGGCTGCGCAGAATCTGAACGGCCTCCAGGCGCGCCCGGTGCGCGGCCTGAACCCATGGGGTCGACAGACCTTGCTGCGGCGCAGCCGGGGTCCGGCCAAGGATCCGGCCCGACGACGGTTCCGCATCGGGCTCCTGCGAGGGCTTCCGCCCGCTCTTCCGGGTCTCGAACCGGAAAAGCAGGCAGGCGAAAGCGAGAGCGGCCAGCCCCGCTGCGATCCAGATCAGACGGTTGGCGAGGAGGGTTCCGCTCAGATCGGGCAGCCGGGAGTTGGCCTCGAACGTCGTGTAGTAGCGGATGGCCTCGCCCAGGGCGATGCCGCCGAAGGGATCCAGCCAGGCGGCGATCTCCCGCATCTCCTGCTGGTCGGCCAGCGTCCCCATGATGACCCAGAGGATCAGCAGGGCCGTGGCGCCGATGTAGGTGGCCATCATCGAGCGGGTCGTCGTGGCCAGGGCGAAGAACAGGGCCGAGGTCAGGAAGATGGAGGGCAGGGCCAGGGCCCCATAGGCATAGGCGTAGACGCCCAGCCGGTTGGATCCAAGCGTCTCCGGGTCGACCCAGGGCGCCAGACTGCCGATGAAGATCGCCAGGGGAACCGCGAGGAAGACCAGGCAGGCGGCCGCGAAGGCGCCCGTAAACCTTCCAAGAAGATAGTCCAGACGGGTGATACTTGTGGACCGGATCAGGGGTCCGAAGCCGGTCTCGTCGTCCCGGACGATGACGTTGGCCACCAGGGCCGCGGTCACGAAGATGAAGAAGATCGACATGACCAGGTGAGTCATGGCGATGGCCGTGGGCGCGTTCTTGTGGACGCCGCCTCCACCTCCGCCGATCTGGATGTTGTCGACGGTCATCGAGCCGAAGACGATCAGGAAGAAGAAGGCCGTCGCCACCCAGAAGACGGGCTGACGGATCTGGTAGCGGAGCTCGAAGGCGGCGATCTTGCCGAACATGTCGCGCTCCTAGGCCGACTTGCGGGCGGCGTGCAGGGCGGCGAAGTAGACGTCTTCAAGGTCGCCCTCGATGACATCGAAGCCCGGGCCCGGTGCAGACTCCGACAGA
>JBJTEN010000087.1:0-2541 GCA_046092925.1 Phenylobacterium sp.
CCTTGACCCCGGAAACTGTGCGCACACCACCATCACGATGACGGTGAGGGGGGTCGACAGGAACATGCCGACCACACCCCACAGCCAGCCCCAGAAGGCCAGGGACAGGAGGACGACGAGCGGGTCCATGTTGAGGTTCCGCCCCTGCATCCGCGGCGTGATGATGTTGCCCACCACGAAGTGAAGCGTCTGCATGGCTGCGAAGAGAAAGACGGCCTGCCAGACCGTCGGGAACTGCACCAGGGCGAACACGGGTGCTGCGACCACACCCAGCGCCGCCCCGAGGATCGGAATGTAGCAGGCCAGAAAGATCAGGATCGCCAGGAAGGCGGCGCCGTCGAGGCCTACCGCCGCCATGGCCGCCCAGGAGGCGCCGGCAATCATCAGCCCGGTGACGGTCTGGACCCAGAGGTACTGCTCGACGGACCCGATGATGGAGCGGTAGGCGCCCACCACGACACGGCGGTCGCTCCGGGCGTCTGAGAGGTTGAGCACCTTCCGCTCCAGCCCGCGCCGGGAAGCGATGATGAATCCCAGATAGATCAGGACCAGAAGGGTGTCCGCCGCCAGGTTGCGGACCACGCCGGCGGCGCCCGCCAGATAGCGCGCCGGGTCCAGCTGAAGCAGCATTTCATCGAGGGTGGGAACGGCCGCAGTCTCAACAAGGCCGGCCAGCCGGGTAATGAGTTCGTTCAGCCTGGGCCCGTAGCTGACCAGCTTGGCCGCAAAGGCTGAGGCGTTGTCGACCGTGAGGACCAGGAGAGAAACGAACAGCACGCCGGTCACAATCAGCGCCACCGGCATGCCGAACCTGCGCTGGCCGGGGAGGATCGCGCCGAGACGCTGCTCAAGGGAGCGCGCAAAGCTCTCGATGACGACGGCCAGGAACAGCGCCATGGCGAAGGGCGCCAGTACGCCCGACAGCGCCCTGGCCGCCGCCGCCGCCGCGATGACGGTCAGGACGACGAGGCAGGCGCGCTCCAGCTCACCACCCGGCCCGGGCGAGGAAGAGGAATCAGCGTCGAGGGCGGGGGGGCTCATGGCGCGAACATGGCACAGTCCTCCGGCTTGGCGAAGACCCGGGCAGGGCCCATACAGGGGCCGCCTGGCGGCTCGCGCGCCGGGATCCAGGGAGGGCAGGATGTCTGAGGCGCACTCGTCGGGCGAGGTTCTGATCGGGGACTCCGGGCGACCGGAAAGACTGCGCCTCGACCGCGCCAATCGCCACGGACTTGTGGCCGGCGCCACAGGGACCGGCAAGACCGTGACCCTCCAGATCCTGGCCCAGGGACGATCCGACGCCGGGGTCCCGGTCTTCGCCGCGGACGTGAAGGGCGATCTCAGCGGCGTCGCGGCCCCCGGGGAGCCCGGCGAAAAGATGCTGGCCAGGGCTCGATCCATGAACCTGGACCTGGTCCCGAGGGCCGCCCCGACCGTGTTCTGGGACCTCTTCGGGGACAAGGGGCATCCGATCCGCGCCACCGTCTCGGAGGTGGGTCCGCTCCTGATCTCCAGGATGCTCGAGCTCAACGACGTCCAGGAGGGCGTGCTGTCGGTGGTGTTCCGGGCGGCTGACGACCAGGGGCTCCTGCTCCTCGATCTGAAGGACCTGCAGGCGGCGCTCACCTTTGCCGCCGAGAACGCCGCCGACCTCGGTGCGCGGTACGGCAATGTCTCCACGGCCACCCTGGCCACAATCCAGCGGAAGATCCTCGTGCTTGAGGACCAGGGGGGTGCAAACCTGTTCGGCGAGCCCGCCCTCGATCTGTCCGACCTGATGCGGCGGGATGCGAACGGCCGGGGCTATGTCAACATCCTGGCCGCAGACAGGCTGATCGCGTCGCCGCGGCTCTACGCCACCTTCCTGCTCTGGCTGATGTCTGAACTGTTTGAGGTCCTGCCCGAGGTGGGCGACGCCGACCAGCCCAGGCTCGCCTTCTTCTTTGACGAGGCCCACCTCCTGTTCCGGGACGCCCCGAAGTCGCTGCTGGAGAAGATCGAGCAGGTGGTCCGGCTGATCCGGTCCAAGGGGGTGGGCGTCTATTTCGTCACCCAGAACCCGGCGGACATCCCAGACGCCGTGCTGGGCCAGCTCGGCAACCGGATCCAGCACGCCCTGCGGGCCTATACCCCAGCCGACCAGAAGGGCCTGCGCGCCGCGGCGAACAGCTTCCGGAGCAACCCGGAATTCAGCACCGCTGACGCCATCCAGGCCCTGGGGGTGGGCGAGGCCCTGGTGTCTGTCCTCGACGAAAAGGGCGCCCCGACGGTTGTCCAGAGAACCCTGATCCGTCCGCCGGCCTCGCGCCTCGGACCGCTCTCCCCGGGTGAGCGGGCCGGGGTGATGGCCGCCAGCCCGGTCAAAGGCGTCTACGACGCCGCCATCGACCGGGAGAGCGCCCTCGAAGTGCTGAAGGCGCGCGCTATCGCACGGTCCGACGGCCAAAGCGCCAGGGACGCCCCCGCGCCCCGGACGACCTCCCGCTCGCGGGCGCCTTCAGGCGGTCGCGACCGCCAGACCCTGACCGAGACCTTCGCCAA
>JBJTEN010000088.1:0-5815 GCA_046092925.1 Phenylobacterium sp.
TACATGGACGCCCTCCGCAGTGCGGGCAGGGCGCCGGCCGCGGGGCGGGCGTAAAGTCGCCGGGGGCGTCCGCTGCGGCGGCGATCGCCTCCAGGTCCGGCCGGGTGGGAAGGCCAAGGCCGGCGCCCTTCGCCAGGGTGCGCAGCCGCCAGAGCCACCGGGACTCCAGGGCCGGGGCGCCCCGGCGGCGTCGGGCGTGCAGCAGGAAGACCTCGGGCGCGCAGGCTGACTGGGCGAAGTCGTGGGCGGAGAGGGCGATCCGGCGCTCAGCCGGGGGCAGTCCCAGCCGGCTGCGCATGCCGCGGGACAGGAAGGGGTCGACGCCGGCGGCCTGGGGCCAGACACCTTCCTCCAGCCCCGCCAGGATGAGGCGGTCCGCCCGGGCCATCCGGGCCTCCATGGCGCCCAAAATCTTCAGCCGGGGATGGGTGGCGCGGGCGGCGCGGACGCTCTCGCCGGCGATGATCACGCCGAGCAGTTCGGCGAAGGCGGCGGCGGACAAGGGCGGACTGGCGCCGCCCTCCTCGATCAGCAGGGACAGCAGCCGCGCCACAGCCTCGCCGTCCGGTCCCGACCAGAGGTCGCCTGTCCCGCCCTCGGGCCGGGCGCAGAGGGCCTCCATGGCCAGGGTCAGCCGGCGGGCCCAGGCCGAGGCGTCGAGCGTCTCCACCGCCCCCGGGGCCGTCGGCGGGAAGACGGCGGCGAGGTCGTCGACAAGGGCGATGGCGGCGGGGTCGGGCGTCTTCGCGGTCCTGGCGAAGGTCTTCAGCCGAGACAGGTCCTCGGGTCGGGTCCGGCGCAGGGCCGTGACCTCGAGGGCGTCCCTGGCGATGGCGAGGTCCGCCTCTGTCCGCCCCAGGCGCACATGGGGGTGCTTGAGCAGGCCCAGGATCGTCGCCGGCCGCGCCGGGTCGACCAGGGCCAGGGCTGTCGTCTCGGCCAGGACGGCGCACGGGAAACGGGCCAGGGGTTCGCCCGCCGAGGCGTCCGCGATGACGCCCCAGCGACCCAGCCGGGCGGCGACCCGGCGGGCCAGGTCCTGGTCCGGCGTCACCAGGGCGGCGGTCCGCCCCGGAGTCTCCAGGGTCTCGCGCAGCAGCAGGGCGGCGGCCAGGGCGCAGGCCTCGACATCCCGGGTTCCTACGACGGTCAGGCCCTTCAGGCCCTCGCGGATCTTTTTCTCTCCCTCGCCCTCGATCGCCAGGCGCCAGTCGGAGGTCTGCGCCGCCGGCCTCAACGCCAGGTTCACGAGATCCCGCCGGACCTCTCCCGAGGACGACGCCGGCGATCGGCCCTTCCAGGTCTCCACGGAGCTGACCTCAACGCCCGCGAAGGTCAGGAGCGCTCTCAGGGCGGCCTGCGGATGCTGGTCGTCGACCGGTCTGGGTTGCTGCGCGCCCTCCGCCATCACCGTGTCCAGGCCCGGCAGGACAACTGCGCCCAGCGGCGCCCGGGCGATCACCGTCAGCAGCCTGGCCGTCGCCTTGACCGAGCCGGTTGAGCCCGCTGCGAAGAGCAGGTCCTTCGGCGGTTCGGCGTCCCACTTCGCCGCCAGGGCGTCCAGCAGGCTCACCCGACGCGCGCTGACGTCCACCAGTCCCAGGGTCTCCAGCCGCTTCGGCCAGGCCAGGAGGGCGCCCTGAAGGAACTCCAGCGACACGCGCCAGTGCGCGGCCATGTCGAGGTCGACAAGGTCGGCCAGATTGTCGCCCGCGACCTCCTCGATCTGCAGGCTGTCGAAGAAGCCTCCAAGGGCGTCCGCCAGGCCCAGGGCCTCGGCGGGGCCGGGGCTACGTCCGATGGCGGGGGAGAGCTCGGTGACCAGCCGCAGCAGCTCGAACCGCCGGCGCACGGGACTGATGGCTGGCGGCAGGTCAAGGACGATGTCGCCGGGCTCGAACGGCGCCTCGCCCGCCTCCAGGTCGCCCAGGGGGCGGATTCGCGGCGGCAGAAGGGCGGGAACCTCGCCGGCCATCCGCAGGAAGGCCTCGGTCAGGGACCGGGCCGCACGCCGGGTCGGCGTCAGGACGACGGCGTCGGCCAGGGCCTCCGGTCCGCCCTCGCGGGTGATATCCAGAAGGCCCACGGCAAGGTCGTCCAGAAAGGGCCGGTCCGCCGGGATGTTGAACCAGCGCGGCCGGCCGGCTTTGTGGAACCAGTCGGTCATCCCGAAAGCAGGGCCTCCGCCTCGTCCCGCGCCGCCGGATCCCCGACGTGCAGCCAGAAGGCGTCCATGACCACCCCCGCCAGCCGGCCCGTCTCCTGCAGCCGCCACCAGACCGGCAGGATGGAAAAGGCCCCCTCGGGTTCGCCATCCAGGATCTCGGGCTTCAGGATCTGGAAGCCGATATTGGCGAAGGGCGCCGGGCGGGCGTCGTCGGCGCTGTGGGTCAGGCGGCCGCCCGCGTCCATGAAGAAGCCCCGCGGCCCCTCGAAGCCTATGCCCTGCCCCCGGGGGGTGAGCAGCAGGAGAAGGTCCATCCGCTCGGGGTCCCAGGCGGCCTTCATCCGCTCCAGGGGCGGGGTGGTTCCGCCGGTCCAGAGGGAATCGATGTTCGCCACGAAGATCGGCTCCCGCCCCAGCAGGGGCAGGGCGTTACGAATGCCGCCGCCGGAATCCAGCAGGGCCGGCCGCTCGTCAGCGAAGAGGATCTCCAGGTCCGTCCGCCGGGACAGGTGGGCTTCGATCTGGTCGGCGAAGTGGTGGACGTTGACGACGGCCTTGCGCACGCCCGCCTCGACGAGCCGGTCGAGGACCCGGTCGATCAGGGTCCGCCCCGCCACCTCCACCAGGGCCTTGGGCCGCGTCTCGGTCAGGGGCCGCATGCGGGCGCCCAGTCCCGCCGCCAACACCATGGCGCTCTCGGGTCCCGTCACCTGCGGGCCTCCCCCGGCGCGCAGGCGTCGAGCCAGGCCCGCAGGTCGGAAAGGCCGGGGTCGGCGAGGCAGTCGTCGAGATAGCCCCACATGCGGGGCAGGAAGGCCTCATACTTCGGCCGGCCGTCGCGGACCACCAGGCGGGCGAAGACGCCGATGATCCGGCAGATGTTCAGGGCGCCCAGGGCGTAGAAATCCGGGACAAACTGCGGATTGTCCGTGCGTCCGGACTGGTCGAGGTAGCGCTCCAGCATGGCCCGGGAGAGGGTCGGGGAGACCTCCCGCCGGGCGTCGTGCAGGAGCACGGAGAGGTCCCAGGCGGGGTGGGCCAGGACGGCGTCCTGGAAGTCCACCATTCCGACCCGCGCCGGCCCCTCCCGGTCCGGCAGCCAGATCAGGTTCTCCACGTGATAGTCCCGGTGGGAGAAGACCGAGGCGCCGGCCTCGCCCCGCTGCAGGATCGGCCTCCACAGGGCCGTCCAGTCGTCCCTCGCGGCGGCGTCGATGCGAACCTGCGGCCGGAGGGCGGGCAGCCAGTCCGGCAACAGGTCGGCGGCGGTCTGCAGGGCAAGGGCGTCATAGGTCAGGATCGGCCAATCCAGCCCCGCCTCCGCCCCCAGCCGGTCCGGGACCGGAGTGGACTGCATGTGGACCAGAGCGTCCACGGCCGCCTCGTAGAGCGGAACCTCGTCGGCGCCGCCCGCGATCAGGGCGCCGAACAGGTCGTCGCCGAGGTCTTCCATGACCGCCAGCCCCTGCCCGACGTCGAAGGCCTCGATCCGGGGCGCGGAAAGGCCGGCGCGCCTAAGCCAGCCGGCGACGGCGACGAAGGCGTCCACCCGTCCAGCCGCCAGCCGCGCCAGCGCATTGTAGCCCAGGGCCCGGCGCGTTTCGGCGTCCGCATCCGGCGGGCAGGGGGCGGACTCCACCGGCGGCTGGTCCATGAAGATCCGGCGGCTTCCGTCCCGCAGAAAGAGCCGCGCGTAGGATCGCGTGGAGGCGTCGCCGGCCAGCGGCGCGCGCCGGGCCTCGCCAAGGCCCGCATCGCGCAGGAAGGCGTCCTTCAGGGCGTCCCGCTCTGATGTCACTCCACCCGCTCCTCCCAGGCCCCGTGTCCGGTCAGCCGCGCCGTGCGGCCCGCGCCCGAGATGCGGAGTTCTAGATCGAGTCGGTCGGCGGGAAGATGCCCTTCCAGACGCTCCGGCCATTCGATCAGCGCCGCCCCGTGGTCCAGGGCCTCATCCAGGCCGATCTCCCAGGCCTCCTCCGGGTCTTCGAGACGGTAGAGGTCGAAATGGGCGATCTCGAACTCCTTCCCCGGATAGGTCTGGACCAGGGTGAAGGTGGGGCTCGGCGCCTCCTCGTCCGGGGTGGTCAGGGCGCGGATCAGGGCCCGGGCCAGGCAGGACTTTCCGGCGCCCAGGCCGCCGCTCAGGCAGAGGGCCTCCCCCCGGCGCAGCAGGGGGGCCAGCCGCCGGCCGAGGGCCTCGGTGTCGGGCTCCGCGGGAAGGTCTATGCGGGCGGGCAGACGGTTCAAAAGGGGCGGTCCGGGGCACAGGGCAGTACGGTCTCGACATAGGCCTTCACGGCCAGGGTGGCGACCTCGGCGTCGGCGTCGAGACGGTCCGGGGGGATCAGCGGCCCCACCGTCAGGGTGAAGCGGCCGCCCCGATTGTTGAGCAACTCGTGGAACAGGGTGATGTCGCGCAGCTCCTTCGACACCCGGTCGAAGGCGTGGAACAGGGTCGACCAGGGGCCCGTCATGTGGATCGGCGCCACCGGAGCGCCATGCCGGCGGGCGATGGACAGGGCCGAGCTCATCCAGGGCGGATCCGAAAGCCGCCCGTCCGGCGTTCGTCTCGCCAGCCGACCCGCCGGAAAGATGGCGAGGGCCCGGCCTTCCTCCATGGCCTGACGGGTCATCTGCAGAGTGGTTCGGGTGCGTTCCCGGGTACGCTTCTCCTCCACCCACTCCACGGGGATCAAGACGTCGGAGAAGCCCGGGACCACCCGGTGGGCGTCGGCGTTGGCGTAGAAGCAAAGGTCCGGCCGGCGATCGCGCAGGGCGTCCCACGCGGCGATCCCGTCGGCGATGCCTGTGGGGTGGTTGGCCACGATGACCAGCCGCCCGGCCTCGGGGATCCGATCCAGGCCCCGCGCCTCGACCTGGACTTCCAGAAGCCGGGAGACGAACTCCAGGGCTGCGCGCCCGTCCATGGGGGCGATGGCGTCGGCCATCTCTCGGGCGCGGCGATAGTTCAGGAGTCGGTAGAGCAAGGGGCGCAGAATGGGCCAGGCTGGCCCGCCCGCAAGGTGCGGCGCCCGCTCGGCGATCAGCACGTCCACGATGTGCTGGCTCTGACCGGCGGTAGGGAATGCGCTCATGAGGCCACCATGCCCGTCCCAGGGGGGCGCAAGCAAGGTCTAGGCGCGCCCGTCGCCAGCCCTTACTAAATGGCCCGCAGCCAGGCGAGGAGGGCCCCATGCGCCAGATCCATCACTTCATCGACGGGGCGGCGGTCGCCAGCGCCTCGGGGCGCCAGGGCGACGTCTTCAATCCCAACACCGGCGAGGTCCAGGCGCGGGTTGGCCTGGGGACCCCCGACGAGCTTGAGCTGGCTGTCCAGTCGGCCCTTCGCGCCCAGCCCGCCTGGGCCGCGGTGAACCCCCAGCGGCGGGCGCGGGTGATGTTCGAGTTCAAGCGCCTGCTCGAGGCCAACATGCAGTCCCTGGCGGAGTTGCTCTCCAGCGAGCATGGCAAGGTCATCGCCGACTCCAAGGGCGACATCCAGCGCGGCCTGGAGGTGATCGAGTTCGCCTGCGGCGTCCCGCACCTCCTGAAGGGCGAGTACACCGAGGGCGCCGGCCCGGGCATCGACGTCTATTCCATGCGTCAGCCCCTGGGGATCGCCGCCGGCATCACCCCGTTCAACTTCCC
>JBJTEN010000089.1:0-3206 GCA_046092925.1 Phenylobacterium sp.
GCACCACGGCCTTCAGCCGCGGCATGAGGCGCACCAGCCGAAGGGTCTCCAGCGCTCCCTCCCTCACCTCGCGCGCCGTGATCTCGCGCGTTCCGTTCCAGCCCGCGATCAGGTTCCAGAGCACGGTCTCCCGGCGGGGAATGCCGGCCTTGCGCATGAAGTCGAATATGGCCTCGGCGGTGGGGTCGTCGTTATCCCGGCTGATGAAGCCCGAGCCCGCGCGACCGGTTCGTGAAGCCGAGGTCATGGGCCCGGGCTTCTCCAGCAGGAACAGCATTCGCGCCTCGACGCCGCCGTCGAGGGGGTCGAAATCCGGGAACTCGTCGGGTGAGCCGGCCCGGAGCTGGTCGACATAGGCCGCCAGTGAGCGGACATGCGGCTCAGCCAGGAGCATACGCCGCGCCTCGCGGGCCTCGGGCGCGCGAAGGCTGCGGGGCGCCTCGGGCTCCCGCCCTGCGCTCACCCCAGCCCCCGCAGATACCGCAAACTCGCCTCGACGCTCGGCCAGTAGGGCTCCGGCGGGAAGTCGTGTTCGACGAATCGGTGTTCCACGCCCGCCGCATCGCCGGCGGCCAGGAGGGCGGGGAAGTCGAGGGTTCCGGCGCCCACATCGGCCATGCCGCCGTCGGCCCGGTAGTCCTTCAGGTGCAGGAGGCGCACCCGGCCGGCCAGGCGGCGGATGGTGTCCAGGGCGTCCTGCCCGCCCCGGGTCAGCCAGTAGACGTCCAGCTCGAAACTGACGAGGTCCGGGTCGGTTCCGGCGACCAGGCGGTCGAAGGGAAGGGTTCCGTCGGCCTCCGGGGCGAACTCGAAGTCGTGGTGGTGGTAGGCGACGCGGAAGCCCTCGGCGGTGGCGCGGCGGGCGAAGGCGTTCAGGCCGGCGATCACGGCGTCCCAGTCGCGCTGGTCGGGCAGGACGAAGGGCAGGACGATCCAGCGGCAGCCGAGGTTTCGGGCCATGGCCAGGACGGCGTCGGGCCGCTGGGCCATGTCGTCCAGGCCGGCGTGCACCGAGGGGCAGTCGAGGCCGATGGCGGCCAGGTGGGCGCCCAGGTCGGCGAAGTCCATGGACAGGGGAGCGGCGAACTCCACCGCGTCATAGCCGATCTCGCGGATGCGGCTCAGCGTCCCCTTGGGGTCGGCGGCGAAGGGCTTCCTGAGGGTGTAGAGCTGCAGGCCGTAGGCGGGCATCAGAGGGCTCCGTCGCGGAGGAGGTCGGCCGCATGGTTCGCCGTCCGGGCGGACAGGGCCATGTAGGTCAGGGAGGGGTTCATCGAGGCGCTGGAGGCCATGACCGCCCCGTCCGAGAGGAAGAGGTTGGGAACCTCGTGCGCCTGGCCCCAGCCGTTCACCACCGAGGTCGCCGGGTCGCGGCCCATGCGGGCCGTGCCCATCTCGTGGATCCGGTCGCCCGGCGGGGTGATCTGCTCCGCCGCCGCCTCCCAGGAATTGAGGTCGACGCAGCCGGCGGCCTTCAGCATCTCCCAGGCGTCGCGGGCCGCCTCGCGCATCATCACCTGTTCGTTGCGGCCGTGGGCGGCGGCGATGATGGGGCCGGGAAACCCCCAGGAATCCGTCCGCGAGGTCGAGAGGGTGACGCGATTGTCGGGGTTGGGCAGGACCTCGCCGAAGGGCAGCAAGGACATGGACCAGGGCATGCCGCCATGCGCTTCGGGCCGGCGCGAGCGCACGGCGCCGCCCTGCATGCCGAAGCCGCGCAGATAGGGCTTGTCCGTCTCCGTGACGTGGGCGTAGCGCGGGATGTAGATCCCCGTCGGGCGCTCGCCGGGATCGGGCTCGTCCCGAAAGCCGGGCCAGCGCCCGACAATGGGCCGGGTGCTGACATGGTCCATCAGGTTGCGTCCGACCTGGTCGCTGCTGTTGGCCAGGCCCCTCGGGAAGGCGTCCGACCGCGAGTTCAGGAGGAGGGTCGCCGTATTGATGCTGGAGGCGTTGAGGAAGACCATCCGCGCCGAGTAGGTTCGCCCCTCCCGGGTGAGGCGATCCACCACCCTCACCCCGGTGACGCGCCCCCGGGCGGGGTCATACTCCACCGAAGTCACAACGGCGTCGGTCACCACGGTCAGCCTGCCGGTCGCCAGGGCGGCGGGGAGAGTGGCCGCCTGGGTGGAGAAGTAGCCGCCCAGACTGCAGCCGTGGGCGCAGCGCAGCTTGCCCTCGCAGCGCTTGCGACCGAGGTCCTGATGCGTCTTGGTGGTCCGGGTCAGGTTGGCCGCCCGGCCGATGATCATGCGCCGGGTGGGAAATGCCGTTTCGATGTTCGCCTTCACCGCCTCTTCGACCACATTCATCGGCCAGGGGGGCAGGAAGTCGCCATCGGGCAACTGGCTCAGATCGTCATAGTCGCCGCTGATGCCGGCGAAGGCCTCCACATGGTCATACCAGGGGGCGAGGTCGTCATACCGGATCGGCCAGTCGACCCCGTGGCCATCCTTCAGGTTGGACTCGAAGTCCTGCGGCGCCCAGCGGTAGGACTGGCGGCCCCAGGTCAGGGAGCGCCCGCCCAGCTGATAGCCCCGGATCCACCGGTAGGGCCTGCCCGTCGCGGTCTCGTAGGGGTGATCAAAGTCGCTGGCCCAGAAGGCCTTGTTGGATTCGAACAGGGCGTAGGACACCCCCACATGGTAGGGGTAGTGCTTCTCCCGCTCCTCCAGGGGGATCTGGTCCTCCTTGGGTGTGCGGCTGGCCGCCAGGTCGTTGCTGTAGTCCTCCCCGTGACGGACCTCCGGCCCGCGCTCCAGCATCAGGACCTTCAGCCCCCGCTCGCAGAGCTCCTTGGCGACCCAGCCGCCGCTGATCCCCGAACCGACGACGATGGCGTCAAACATTGCGGACTCCCTGGGCGGCGCCCGCGTCGACGAGGGCGATGGCGGCGGCCAGGGCGGCGACAGGCTCCCCGCGCGGTACGAACTCGTGGCCCACCCACTGGCCGTAGCCCTTGCGGGCGAGGAGGCCGGCGATGGCGCGCCAGTTGATCTCCGGCCGGTCGTCCAGGTCCCGGCGGCCCGGGGCGCCGGCGGTGTGGACGTGGCCGATCAGGTCGAGATTGTCGCTGATGGTGCGGCTGAGGTCCCCCTCCAACAGCTGCATATGATAGCCGTCATAGAGGAGACGCAGGCCCGGGTCGTCCAGCTGGCGGACCACGGCGGCCCCGAAGGCGGTGCGGTCGCACTGCTGGCCGGGAT
>JBJTEN010000090.1:0-10274 GCA_046092925.1 Phenylobacterium sp.
TATGCCCCCTGCCTGCTCTGCCTGCAGCAAAGACAGGTCTATTGGGCGGCCCCGAAGAGGAACACTGCGGCCAGGGCGAGGGCCAGCCAGGGCCTCAACCCCGCACCCCGGGGATGGCGTAGCCAAAGAGCGCCCGCAAACGCCAGACCCGCGGCCGCCCAATAGACCTGTCTTTGCTGCAGGCAGAGCAGGCAGGGGGCATATCCGCCCAGTCGTTCAAACCCATGGGCGGTCGCCAGCATGACCCCGCTGGCCGCCAGGGCCAGAGCCGGCCATGCGCCGGGAAGGCGCTCCCTGAAGCTCTGGACGACGGCCATCATGCCGGCCTTATCCCCCGAAACGGTCGAGCCTCCAAGGGGGGGCAGGCCTTCCGGGCTCGCCCCAGGTGGGCGTCGCGGCTGGCCGCGTTCCTCAGCCCCCGCCGAGGAGGCGCGCGACCTGGAACACGAGGAAGGCGACGCCGTAGGCGAGGCCCAGCATGTAGGCGAACATCACGAGCGGCCAGGACCACCCGCCCGTCTCCCTGCGAACGACGGCAAGAGTGGCCACGCACTGGGGTGCGAACACGTACCAGGCCAGGAAGGCGAGGCCCGAGGCCAGGGACCATTGGCGCGCGAGGATCTCTGCGAGGGCCCCCTCCTCGCCGCCGACGGCGTAGATTGCGCCCAGCGCGGCGACGGCGACCTCGCGCGCGGCCATGCCGGGGATCAGGGCTACGACCATCTCCCAACTGAAGCCGATGGGCGCGAACACCGGCTCCAGCCAGCGGCCAAGCTGACCCGCCGCACTGTAGGAGATCGCCGGGCCCTCGGCGCCCTGCGGGGGGGCGGGCCATGTGGAAAGGGCCCAGACCAGAACCATCAGGGGAAGGATCACCCGACCCGCCCGGCTGACGAAGGCCCAGGCCTTCTGACCGAGTTCACGGGCCAGATTGCCCGGCTCCGGGATCTTGTAGTCCGGGAGCTGCATCATGAAGGGCTCGCCGCCGCCCCGCCAGAAAACCCTGCGGATCACAAAGGCGACCGCCAGGGCCGAAAGGATGCCTGCCGCATAGAGGCCGAACATGACCAGGCCCTGGAGGCTCAGGAAGCCACCAACCCTCACGTCGGGAATCAGGGCGGCGATGATGAGAGTGTAGACCGGAATTCGCGCCGAGCAGGTCATCAGGGGCGCGGTCAGGATCGTCGTCAGCCTGTCTCGCCGGCTGTCGATCACCCGGGTGGACATGATGCCCGGGACCGCGCACGCAAAGCTCGAGAGCAGGGGGATGAAGGCCCGGCCATGGAGGCCTGCTCCCCCCATGATCCGGTCCATCAGGAAGGCCGCCCTGGACATGTAGCCAGAGTCTTCCAGCAGGAGAATGAAGAGGAACAGGATCAGGATCTGGGGCAGGAAGATCAGGACGGACCCGACGCCTGCGATCAGGCCGTCGACCACAAGGCCGGTCATCCATCCGGCGGGCAGGACGGCCGCAGCGGCCGCTCCCAGGCCAAGGAAGCCCGCCTCGATGAGATCCTGCGCAGGGGCCGCCCAGGTGAAGACCGCCTGAAACATGAGGAAGAGCACGCCCAGCAGAACCAGGACTCCGCCGAGAGGGTGCAGCAGCACGTCGTCCAGCCGTCCTGTGAAGGTGTCTGGTCGACTTGGCGGGCGAACCGTCGCGCGCATCAGGTCCCTCGCGCGGCGGTGTGCGGCCCGGACATCAGCGGTTGACGGCTCGCGCCATGACGCGTTCGGGCCACCCTCTCCTTCGCCCCGGCCGATCTGGGCTGCGGCGATCTCCAGCAGGGGCTGCAGGCCGCGCTTGCGGGTGGCCACGGTAGCGGCGACAGGGGCCCCGAGACCTTCTGCAAGGGCCTCGGAGTCAATGACGACGCCCTGTCGATCGGCGATATCGATCATGTTCAGGACGAAGACCACGGGCCGGCCGGTCGCTTTCAGTTCGAGGGCCAGCCGCAGAACCAGGCCCAGGTTCGTCGCGTCCGCGACGCAGAGGATGACGTCGGGCGCAGGCTCGTCTTTGAGGCGGCCCAGGACCGCATCCCGGGTGATCGCTTCGTCGGGCGAACGCGCCCTCAGGGAGTAGGTCCCCGGCAGGTCCACCAGCCGGATCCGCCGACCGTCCGGCAGCAGGACCTGGCCCTCCTTCCGCTCCACCGTCACGCCGGCGTAGTTCGCTACCTTCTGGCGGCCGCCGGTCAGGGCGTTGAAAAGCGCCGTCTTTCCGCAATTGGGATTTCCGACCAGGGCGAAGGTGGCGATGGCCGAATCGCTCACGCCGCCTCCGGCGCCAGAATGACATTCATCGCTTCTTCCCGACGGAGTGCGACCCGCATGTCGTCGACCTTCACGGCGATCGGATCGCCGCCCAGAAGACCCTCGTGCAGCACCTCCACACGCGCGCCCTCGACAAAGCCGAATTCCAGAAGTCGGAGCTCGAGCTCCTGCGGGTCGAGCGCACTCGAACTCCGAGGCGCCGGTGCGAGAACCCGGAGAATGACCCCCCGGTCGCCCGGGCGCGCCTCACCCAGACGAAAGGAGGTTCCGTCGTCCGCCCTTGCGGCGTGGTTGGACATGGCGCCGCCTCCAGGAAGATGCGAACGGGTTTCGTCTGGCCCCACTTGCGTCGTGACGCAAGCCCGACAGAAAACGGATGCAGGTCTTCTGGCCAGGGAGTATCACCGGAAGGGATTAGCGGGCGTGGCGGAATTGGCAGACGCGCCGGACTCAAAATCCGGTTCCGAGAGGAGTGTCGGTTCGACCCCGACCGCCCGCACCATTCGCCCCCGCGCCCGGGGGCGCCCCCTGGGTGGCTGACCCCGACAGCGGCTTCGGTCAGCCTCTCAGGCGGCGCGTAACGACCAGCCCGGCCTTGCTCTCCTGAACAGGCCCGATCCGCCCCTGTTCGGCGCGAATACGGGACGGGCCAAGGCCGCAAGGTCCCGCCCGGAGGCTCCGACGCCCCGGCCCTGGTCCTCAGGCTGCCGCGCTGGGCCGGGCCTTGGTGCGCTCGAACCAGGCCCGGATGTTCCCCGCTTCTTCAGGTATCGGCTGTCCGACCTGGGCCCGAAGGCGAGGAAACAGAAGAGCAGGATGTCCGCCAGGGTGAAGCGCTCGCCCGCCACCCAGGTGCGCCCCGCCAGAAGACCATCGAGCCAGATCAGCCGGTCGCGGGCGATCTCCTTGAGCTCCTTGGCGCCGTCCGCTCCCACCAGCTTGATGCGGTTGGCGAACAGGGCGCGGCCCTCCGCCGCGCGGAAGCCATTGGCCATCGGCTCGCAGATGTTCAGGTCGATACGGCGCACCCACATACGGGTCTCGGCGCGCTCCTCCGGCGTGGAGCCGATCAGGGCCGGGCCCGACCCGACTTCTTCGAGGTACTCGCAGATCGCCGTGATCTCGGAAATCGTCCTGCCGTTGTCGAGCTCAAGAGCCGGGAGCTGACCGGCGACATTGACGGTGGAGTTGAAGGGCGGTCGGCGGTTCTCGCCGCCCATCAGATCAACTTCCTGCCTGGGGATGTCCAGGCCCTTCTCGGCGATGAACATGCGCACCACGTGCGGGTTGGGTCCGACGGAATTGAAAAGCTTCATCCTGGGTCTCCTGATTGTGCGCTGATTAGTCGGGGCCCGGCGGGAGCCGTCAAGGCGGACCCCGCGTCAACACGCTGGCGCTTGTCGCTCCGGGCCGGTCGCGCCTAGGCTGGGGCCAAACCTGGGGAGACACGACATGACCGATCAGCCCATCCTCCTGACCGACGATCCGGCGCCGCACATCCGGCGGCTGACCCTCAACCGGCCCGACAAGCGCAACGCCCTGTCCAATGCTCTTCGCGGCGAACTCTTCAGGGCCCTCGAGGCTGCGGACCAGGACCCGGAGGTCAGGGTGATCGTTCTCCGCGGCGCAGGGACCTGCTTCTCCTCGGGATACGACCTGGCCGGCGTCGGCGCGCTCCCTTTCCACACTGCGGGCGGGCAGGGGCAGTGGGCCCGTCATGTCGTGGAAGGCTGCTTCCGGATGTGGGACATGGCCAAGCCGATCATCGCCCAGGTTCATGGGTGGTGCCTGGCCGGCGGTTCGGAGCTGGCGGTCGCCTGCGACCTCGTCTACGTCGCCGAGGACGCCAAGATCGGCTATCCGGCTGTCAGGACGATGGGCCCGCCGGACAACCAGTATCACGCCTGGATCGTCGGGATGCGGGCGGCGATGGAGCTGATGCTCACCGGCGACGCGTTCGACGGCCTTGAGGCCGTGAGGCTCGGCTTCGCCAACCGCGCCTTCAAGGCCGAAGTGCTGGAGGCCGAAGTGCTCGCCATGGCTGAGCGGATCGCCCGGGTCGATCCTGAACTGGCCCAGTTGAACAAGCGCCTTGTCCACCGTCAGATGGAGGCGATGGGGATGCGGGCCGGCATACGGTCGGGCACGGACCTCCATGCTCTCGGATGGCACACTCCGGCGAGCCGCGCCTACATGGCCGAACTCAGGCAGGGGGTCACAAAGGCGCTCACGAGCCGGGACTCAGCCTTTGGGGACTACCGGACCGGCCCCAGGTCAGCTGACTGACCCGGGAAGGAGGTGTCCGTCAGGCGGAGACCGCGGCCTTCGTCAGGCTCTTGGTCAGGATGCCGATCGCCGCCTCACGGTCGATCCGTTCAATCGCGGCGACCTCGCGCGCCATGCGATCCAGGGCGGACTCATACAGTTGGCGCTCCGAGTAGGATTGCTCCGGCTGATTCTCGGCGCGGTGAAGGTCGCGAACGACCTCGGCGATGGAGATCAGGTCGCCCGAATTGATCTTGGCCTCGTACTCCTGGGCGCGACGCGACCACATGGTGCGCTTGACCCTGGCGCGGCCTTTCAGCGTGGTGAGGGCCTGGCTGACGACATTGCCCTCCGCCAGCGACCGGAGGCCCGAGACCTTGGCCTTTGCGGTGGGCACCCGAAGGGTCATTTTCTCATGGTCGAAGGTGATGACGTAGACTTCAAGCGAATAGCCGGCGACCTCCTGGGTCTCGATCCCCTGGACCTGGCCTACGCCATGCGCAGGATAGACCACGTGATCGCCCACCGAGAACTGAAGACCGTCCTTGCTCATACTGTGATCCCTTCGACCCACCGTGGCCCGCTTCCGATCCGATCCTGATCGCCTTTGGGAAAAGACATCCCGCCCCGCCGCAGGTGCAGGTTAGCAGGCTGTCTCTTTCCGATGGCTTCCTGTCAGGACACCCTTCGCCTTACCGGGCAAAGGTCGGCGGCGAGCGACGACTTATGAACACAAAAGCCCCCGCGGAAATCCGCCAGGACTTGAGGAGCGATATCACAAAAGCGAGATCAATGAAAGGCTTGGCCCAGACGGTGCTCAGGAGCCTTTGCCCGGCTTCTCGCTGAAGTACTTCTCGAACTTGTCGGTTTCCCGCTCGAACTGGGCTCCGTCCGCCGGCGGTTCGCCCTTCAGGGTGATGTTAGGCCAGACCTTCGAGTACTCGGTATTGACCCGCAGCCACTTGCCGTCCGGCGTGTCCTCGGTGTCCGGCTTGATCGCATCCACCGGGCACTCGGGCTCGCAGACCCCGCAGTCGATGCATTCATCGGGGTTGATGACGAGGAAGTTCTCACCCTCGTAGAAGCAGTCGACCGGACACACCTCCACGCAGTCCATGAACTTACATTTGATGCAGGGGTCCATGACGATATAGGTCATCGCGGCTCTCCGCCTCCGGGCTCAGGTCGCTTCCGGCGCGGGTTCTCGCGGTCCGCGCCGGGGATGTCAATGCTGACCGCCCTCACGGCGCGGGAGACAGTCTCAGGACCTGCGCCGTCGCCGCCTCGACCGCCCGCCGGCTGTAGACCAGCGGCAGATAGCCGCCCTTCGCCCAGACCGGGAAGAGGTCCCGCGCGTGCGGGCTGTCGACATCTCCGGCCTGGCCCGGCGTGTTGATGAAACGACTGGCGTCCGAGTCGCCGACATCCAGAACCATCCGGAAGGACGCTCCTGAGGTCACCCTGAAGTCGCTGGCGCGCCAGCTCGCGGCCAGGGGCGAGAGAGCGGTCCCCGCCAGAGGCTCAGGCCCCACCTTCAGACCCTCTGACTCCGATTCTTTCGCAAGAGGCGCCAGCAGGTGGGTGAACTCAGCCTGGTGAAGCCTGCCCCAGGCCCAGGCCGAGGGATCGGAGCCGAGGCGCTGAGCAACCTCCGCCACCGCCGCCTCCAGACTTTGGATCAAAAGGGCGTCGCGGGCCGTCCCGGGATTCGCGCCAAGCTCCGGTCCCGGAGAGTCCAGAAGATCCAAGACCGCCGCGAGATCGCCGCCGCCGATCAGGCCGCGGGCCCCCTCAGGCGCAGCCCGTGAGACAACCGCGGGACCGAGGTGCTTTCCGGTCCATGTCATAAAAACCACCGCCGCCGCGCTGTCGACCTCGGCCTTCCCATCCCAGGCGCGCAGGAGCTCCAGGGCCTTCGCCGTCAGCGAATCGGCGGAACTCAGCGGCGCCAGAAGACGAATGAGCCGGCGAGACGTGATGTCGGTCGGATCCGTCTGGAGAGCCATGGCGCCCTGCAGGCTCACCCGGCCGCCGGCGCCGAGCACCTCATCGATCCTCTGCTGACGCGCGGGGTTCGCCCATTCGAAACCGACCTTGTGCTCAGCCACGGGATAATCCGGAGGCAGGTTCATGGCGTTGGCTGTGGCGATGTAGCCTTCTGCGGGATCGACCCGGGACGGCAGTTGATCCTGCGACAGGAAGCCCCGCCACTCGTAACGCCCGTCGCCGGGGACCGGCAGCAGGCCGTCCCAGTTCGGTCTTGCCGGGACGCGGCCTGCGGCGACCCATCCGATACGGCCCGTGACGTCGGCGTAGACCTGATTCTCGCTTGGCGTGCCCCAGTTCGCGAGGGCGTCCTTGAACTCCGGCCACGAGCGGGCGTTCATGTAGCCCAGCGATCCGAAATAGGCGCTGGCGCCGGGTTCGGCCCAGACGGAGCGCAGGGCGAAAGCTCTCTGGCCTGCGGCGTCCGCATGAATGACCGGGCCATGCCGGGTGAACTTCAGGTCGACCTCCCGAGGGGCCTCCCCGCGCACCTCGATGCGCTCTCGCACGGTCTCCATCCGCGCCCAGCCGTCCTGGTAGCGATAGAGTTCGGGGTCTTCGGTTGAGGTCTCGTAGACGTAAAGATCCTCCTGGTCGGCGTAGAAGATGGTCAGCCCGAAGGCGATGGTCCCGTTGTGGCCGATCGAGACGCCGGGCAGTGCGGGTTCGCCCGCGCCGATGACCGACAAGCCGGGCGCTTCAAGGTGGACGACGTAGCGCAGGGAGGGCAGGCCGTGGTCCCTGTGCGGGTCATTGGCCAGGATCGCCCGCCCGGTCGTCGTGCGCGACGGCGCGATCGTCCAGTTGTTGGATCCCTGGGAGTCCGGCGGCGAGGCCTCGGCCGCAAGCCGCCGGCGGGCGGCGTCGAACTTCACGCCCCGGGTGGCGAGGCTGTAGTCCTTCAGCACGTCCGCCGGGATGACGCAGGGGTCGAGGCCTTCCGGGACCTGGCTGGTCCAGGCCGGCTCCAGCTTCTTGAAGAGCCTGTCCGCGCCGGGTCCGCCCTTGCAGACAATCTGCGCGCGAAGCGCCTCCATGCCAGCGTTCCGGGTCAGGCCGTGGCTGCGGATGCGCACCACGTCTTCTGGCTTCCATCGGTCCGGACGGGTCCCGGCGATCCGGAACTCCCGGGGCAGGGGGCGGCGGCCCGAGAGGACTTCGTCGACATAGGCGTTGATCCCCGAAGCGAAGGCTTCTGTGTCCGATTTCGCCGAGGCGCCGTAGGCGGCCCATTCGGCAGCCATATCTCCACGGTAGAGGAACAACCTGGCGGCGCGGTCCTGCTCCGCAAACTCAGGACCGAAGTCACGCGCCAGAAGGCCCAGTCCGCGCTTGCGCCAGAGGTCGATCTGCCAAAGCCGGTCGCGTGCGGCGTTGTAGCCCTGGACGAAGAAGGCGTCCCGGGCGGAGCGGGCGTAGATGTGGGGTACGCCCCAGCGGTCGATGAGGATCTCGGCGGGGGCGGTGAGGCCCGCCACCGTGCGCGCCTCGACCGGAGGTCGGGCCTGGCCCGACGCCTTGCCCATTGGGGCGAGAGCTGCGAGGAGGGCGACCCCCCCCAGTATGGCCTGTCGTGAAGTCATGCTGCGTCCTCCCCTACCGGCGGGAGGCTAGAGCGGCCGGCCCGGCCGGGAAAGGGGGTCAGGCCAGGTCCGTCTCCGCTTCGCCTCTCGCCGCCAGAGTCCGATAGAGGGCTCGGGCCTCCGCAGGCGGTCCCCGGCGCTCTCCGAATCCCAGCACCTCGACAGCCGTCAGCCGGCCGCCCACCGCGAAGACAAGGTGGTCGCCGATCCGCAAGGGGCGGGCGCACTTGTCGATCCGGGTCTCGGTTCCGTCCCGGGTCAGGCGCACCCGGCCCTCGTCCAGGAAGCGCGCCGCCAGGCTGCGGGACTTGAAGAACCGCGCCCGCCAGAGCCAGACGTCGGCACGTCTTGAGGCCGCCTCGCTCAACCGGCTTTCCGCCCGGGCTTGCGGGGGCGTCGTCCGGAGCGACGGGGGCGGCCCCGGGCGACCATCGCATCGGGCGCGGGTTTCAGCGCCGCCAGGGCGGAGAAGGGCGAGGCGTCCTTCACCGGATCCGGCGGACGGGGCGCCGGCGGACGCCGGCGGCGCCAGGCGACCGGGACGTCCGTTCGCGGACGCTCAAGCGGCGCAAAGCCAAGGGCCCTCAGGACGGCGAAGAGGTTTTCGACAGAGCCCTCAAGCAGGCCGGCGAGGGCAGGTGAAACCTCGACGCCCCGGCCATTGGACGGGGCTGCGCGCAGGGCGGCGTCAAGGGATTCCAGGCGCGCCGCCTCCACCAGCATGTCCCCGGCGCGGCGAAGCCCGGCCGCCGCCAGGACGGGCCGCAGGGGCGGCTCCTGTCCTCGCAGGAGGCGGCCGGGTCTCGGCGGGGGAAGGTCCGGAGCGAGAACGGCCCGCACGAGGTCCAGGGCTGCAGGTGAAGGAAGGGAGGGCAGGAAGACCGAGAAGGCGCCAAGCCGGACGCCCAGGGCGCGAAGGCTGCGGCGTTCAGAAGGGGACAGGGCCGCGGCCTCCTCGCGCACCTCCGCCCGGTCGAGGACGCCGCCGGCTTCCACCAGCCGCCAGGCCAGGCCCCGGGCGAGCCCCCTCAGGCGGCCGCTGCGCAAGGCTTCGTCCAGGGCGGCGAGGGGGGCGAGGCGACGGCCGGCCTCGGCCGCCAGCCAGGCCTCGAGGCGCCTCAGAGCGCGCTCCCGGGCCGCAGCGGGGCCAAGATCCCCGAAGAGCCGGGCTCGCGGTGCGAAGATCCCGCCCCCCTGGACCGCCGCCGCCGCTTCGCCGCGCCAGAGGATGCGGCCGCCGGGCTCCAGGGTGAAGGCCTCGTCCGGCTCCGCCGCCAGCCGGCCCAGACGCCGGGCGATCTCCGGGGCGGCTGCGGCGTTCGCGGCTGCGCGAAGGGCTTTTTCCTCCAGGGCGGACCCGGCCCGGTCCGGGGTGAAGACCACGCCCTGCAGCCGGCCGACGACCTGTCCCTCCACCGTCACCACGCCCTCCCGCGAGACGCCCGCAAGGAGGTCGCCGGAACTGCGCAGGGTGCGCATCAGGACACTGGTCCGCCGGTCCACGAACCGGGCGGTGAGTTTCTCGTGCAGGGTGTCGGAGAGGCGGTCCTCGAGCACCCGGGTCCGTCCCCGCCAACCGGCGGGGTCGCTCAGCCAGCCCGGCCGGTTCGCTACATAGGCCAGGGTTCTCACATTGGACAGGCGGGCCTGGAGGGTGTCGATCTCGCCCTCTGTCCGGTCCAGGCGGCGGAACTGCTCGGACATCCAGTCCTCGGGAATCCGACGCCCGTGGCTGGACAACCAGAAGAAGAACTCCCGCGCCAGCCGAACGTGCTCCTCGAGCCCGGTCTTGCGGAAATCCGGGGTCTGACAGACGTCCCAGAGGTGGAGGAGGGCGCTGCGATCCCGGCAGCGGTCCGCGACCCGAGGGTCGGCGGCCAGCTGGCGCAGGGTGATCTCGTCCAGCGCCTCGGCGGAAAGGGACAGGCCCTCCCGACCCGGCGGTTCGCCCAGTGACCGTAGCAGGCCCGCAAGGGAGCCGAAGTCGAGCCTGGGATTGCGCCATTCGGCGGAGATGACCGGATCGTACCTGTGCGCCTCCACCTGGGCGAACCGCCGGGTCGGGAGGGCCTGTCCCTTTCCGCCGAGGCGCTGGACGAGATC
>JBJTEN010000091.1:0-8378 GCA_046092925.1 Phenylobacterium sp.
GGCCGCGACGACCTCCAGCGGCAGGCCAAGCCTTTCGAGCTGAGGCTTCACCACGGAGACATCCCCGACCACGACGAAGGTGAGGCCGCCCGGGTCGACCAGCCTGCGCACCGCCCCGTCCATGTCTGCGGCCGTCATGGCGGCGTATCGATCGGCAAGGCGCTCGTACCAGTCGTCCGGCCGCCCGAAGTCTGCGAGGGTGGAGAGCCCGTTCAGGACGGCGGCGCCCCTCTCGAACTGGCCTGGCAATTCGCGGGTCGCCCCCTCTACGGTCAGTTGCCGCTCCTCCGCCGTCGTCCCCCTTTGCGAGGTGAAGTCGCGGGTTTCCCTCAGGATTTCCGAGATCGCGTCGGCGGTCCGATCCGCCTGGACAGGCGCGCTGATCCGGAAGGCGACGCGCTCGGCCACCTCCGGGACTCCGGATCCCACCCCGTAGGACCAGCCCTTGGTCTCGCGCAGGTTCATGTTCAGCCGGGACAGGAAACCGCCGCCGAGGACCTCGTTCCCGGCCTGAAGGGCAAGGAGATCATCCCCGCCCCGCGCCTGCAGCACCTTGCCGGCGGCTATGACCGCCTGCGGAGACTTCGGCCGGTCGATCAGGATGACCCGGTTGCCCGCCGGTGCGGGAGGCTCGGGGAAGGCCTTGACGCCCCGGGTCACCCCGGTCGGGGCGGTCCAGTCCCCGATCGCTGCGTTCAGGGCGGGAAGAAGCTCGGCCAGAGGACGATCGGAGACGATCAGAAGCCGGCCGTTATCCGGCCGGATCCACTGGTCGTGGAGGGCCCGCAGATCGGCCGGGGTCAGGCGGGAGACCACAGCGGCGTCTCCGGCGCCGGTGGCCCTGACGCTGTAGGGGTGGCCCGGCCCGTACATGCGGCGCGACAGTTCTGCGGCTGCAATGGCGGAGGGATTGTTGGCCTCGGCTGCGATGCGCGCCAGCTGCTGCCCGCGGAGTCGTTCGACGACCGGCGGATCGAAGGTCGGCTTGCGCAGGACGTCTGCGAATAGGGCCAGGGAGGGGGCCAGGTTCGGCGTCAGGGCGTCGAGGAACACGTTGGAGCGGTCGGCGCCGGCGGCGGCGCCGACGCTGGCCCCAAGGACTTCGGCCCGTTCGGCGATCTCGCGGCTGGACAGGGCGCCGGCGCCCTCTGTCAGGGCGCGCAGCATCAGGGACTGGGCGCCGTCGCGGATGGCGCCGTCCGCCGCCCCGCCGGCGTCAAAGCTGGCGGCGATCAGGGTACGAGGTTCACCGGTGCGGCGCGCGTAGATCACAGGCATCCCGTTGGCGAGGCTGGCCCGCTCAATCTCGGGGAAGTCGAGGGCGGGGACCTTGCCAACCCCCGGAAGCGCGGGGTCGGCGCGAGGGGGCCGGGACGTCGCGACGACGCCTGTCCGGTCAATGACGGCGCCTCTGGCGGCCGGATCGCCCCCAAGCGGTCCCCCATCCCGGTCCCTCTCGCCGGGATCGACCCTCAGCGACAGCACCGGGCGCGACAGCCAGGTCTTCATGGCGGACTGGACGGCCTCCGGCGTCAGGCTCGCCCAGGCGGCGAGGCGCTTGCGATAGAGGCCGGGGTCACCGGCGTAGAGTTCGCCCTCGGCGAGGGTGACGGCCTTGCCGCCGAATCCGCCGACCGCCTCCGCCGCCCGGATCTTGCCGGCGATTTCCACCCGTCGGGCGCGGTCCAGCTCCTCGGTGGTCGGACCGGACCGGATCAGCGAGGCGATGACCTCGTCCATCCGTCGGGCGACCTCCTCCGGCGCGACGCCGGGCCGGACGTCCGCGGCCAGTGTCAGGATCCCGACGGACTGGAAGATGTTAAAATCTGCTGTGACGGAGACCGCGAGCTTCTCGTCACGCACGAGGATGTTGTCGAGTCGTGAGGACGACAGACCCCCGAGAACGCTCACCCCGGCCTCGAGCGCCACGGAGTTCAGGTCGTTGAGGCCCGGCGTCGACCAGCTGCGGTGGATGCGGGTGGTCGCCACCCTGTCCCTGTGGGTGAGGCTGACCGGCGCCTTCAGTGTCACGGGACCATCCATGACAGGGGCCAGCGAGGGTCCGCGCGGGATGTGCCCAAAGTATCTCTCGACCAGCGGGCGCGCCGTCGCGGCGTCGATGTCCCCGGCCAGGACGAGGACGGCGTTGTTGGGTCCATAATTGTCATTGAACCAGCGCCGGACATCCTCGAGGGAGGCGGCGTCAAGGTCGGCCATGGAGCCAATGGTGCTGTGCCGATACCCGTGACCGGGAGGGAAGAGGGCCTCGTAGATCAGGTAATCCACCAGGCCGAAGGGCTGGTTGTCACCCTGGCGCTTTTCGTTCTGGACCACGCCGCGCTGGTTATCGAGCTTCTCCTGCGTGACGGCGCCCAGCAGGTGGCCCATGCGGTCGCTCTCCAGGAAAAGGGCCCTGTCCAGGGCGCCCGTCGGAACGGTCTGGAAATAGTTGGTCCTGTCGAACCAGGTGGTGCCGTTGAAGTCCGTGGCGCCGGCTTCCTGGAGAGGCTTGAAGAAGTCTCCGGGGGCATTCTCCGACCCGTTGAACATCAGGTGCTCGAAGAGGTGAGCGAAGCCGGTGCGACCGGCGGGCTCATGCTTGGACCCGACCCCGTACCAGATGGAAACGGCGACGATCGGCGCCTTGCGGTCCGTGTGGACCAGCACCCGCAGGCCGTTGGGCAGGGTGAACCGCTCGTAGGGGATGCTGACGAGACGCGCGAGTTCGGCGGCGGAGGCTGGCTGGCCCGCGGCGGCTGTTGCAAGAGCTGAGGCGGGGGGCGGGGACCTCTCAGCCTGCGCGGGCGCGGAGGTCACGGCAAGTCCGAGGGCGAGGCTGACCCCGGTGAAGACTCTTGCGGCTCGGATCATGGAAACTCCTGGGTCGTTCCGCCCTCGCGGAACCAAGGCTGTCTTGCTGTTTGGAATGAAGGCCAATCTCTGGCAAGGCAAGGGCTGTGCGCGCACCCCTGCCGGCCGACTGGACAAGAGCACTGGACCTTGCCGGGAGTCCGTCCAATATCCCGGGCCAAGAGCGAGATCCGGTGGGAGGACGAAACATGGCTGAGGGAACGGCGCCCCGTGCGGCGATCGTGGGCGCAAGAGTCGATGTGGTGGTGGTCGGGGCGGGCTTCGGCGGCCTGTACATGGTCCACAAGGCCCGCGAGGCGGGTCTGAGCGTCCAGGGTTTTGAGGCGGGCGGCGGCGTCGGCGGCACCTGGTACTGGAACCGCTATCCGGGCGCCCGCTGCGACATCCCGAGCCTGTTCTATTCCTTTACCTGGTCCGAGGACCTCGCCCGCGAGTGGCGCTGGAGCGAGAAGTACGCGCCTCAGCCCGAAATCCTGAGGTATGCCGAGCATATCGCCGACCGGTTCGACCTGCGCTCGTCCTTCCTGTTCGACACGCGCGTTGAAAGCGCGGTCTTCGACGAGGACAACGGCCGGTGGACCGTTCGGACACATCAGGGCGATGAGGTCTCCGCCCGCTGGGTCGTGATGGCCACCGGATGCTTGTCCGTTCCCAAGTCGCCGGACATCCCGGGAGCCGAACGGTTCCGGGGCGAGACCTACGTGACCGGTCTGTGGCCGCACGAGGGCGTGGATTTCACCGGCAAGCGGGTCGCCGTGATCGGCACCGGCTCCTCCGCCATCCAGTCGATCCCGATCATCGCCAGGCAAGCCGACCAGGTCTGCGTCTACCAGCGCACGCCGAACTTTTCCCTTCCCGCCCTGAACGCTCCCCTGGCCGAGGCCGAGGTGGAGGGTTTCCTGCAGGGCTTCACCGCCTATCGCGACATGCTCAGGAGCGGCCAGTCCATCTTCCCGCCTCCGCCGCCCGATCTCAGGGTCCAAGGCGAGGAGCTCGAGGCCCTGAAGGCGGGGCTCTGGAATGGAATGGGGCTCATGTCCCTGTTCGCCATTCCCAATCTCATGCGGATGCCGGACCTGAACGAGGAGGTCGCCGATCATGTTCGCGACAGGGTTCGCGAGATGGTCAGGGACCCCGAGGTGGCCGAGCGGCTCGTGCCCCGGGGCTATGCCATAGGCGCCAAGCGGCCCTGCGTCGATACCGACTACTACGAGACCTTCAACCGCGGGAACGTCCGGCTCGTCGACCTCCGGGAGACCCCGATCGAGACGATCACCGAGACGGGAATCCGGACGGCGGAGGGGGAGGCCGACTTCGATGTCATCGTCTTCGCCACGGGCTTTGACGCCATGACCGGCGCCCTTCTCAAGATGGATATCCGCGGCCGCGGCGGCCTCAGCCTCCGTGACGCCTGGGCCGAGGGCCCGAAAACCTATCTGGGCCTCATGGTTTCGGGCTTCCCCAATCTCTTCACCGTGACAGGACCGGGAAGTCCGTCTGTCCTCTCGAACATGATCACCTCCATCGAGCAGCATATCGACTGGATCAGCGGCGCCATCGGCTGGGCGGACGGCCGTCAGGTCCGCACCCTGGAGGCGGATTCGGCGGCTCAGGAAGCCTGGGTCGCCCACGTCAACGAGGTCGCGGAGGGCAGCCTCTATCTCGACGCCGCATCCTGGTACATGGGCGCCAACGTTCCGGGGAAGCCGCGGGTCTTCATGCCCTACATCGGGGAGGGCTACAAAGTCCGGATCGACGAGGTGGCGGCGCGGGACTACGAGGGCTTCCGCGCCGATTGAGGCGCCCGTCCGTCGGGCGAGGGGAGGAGAAATGAAGACTCTGATTGCGGCCGCCCTGGCGGCGGCCGGTCTGTTCACGGGTGCGGCCCAGGCCCAGGTGGCCCTGAAGGCCGATACGCCGCACCTTCTGTTCTGGAGCCCTGAGCAGCAGGCGCGATGGTATCCGGCCATGGAGACGGTCTATGAGGTCCGTCCAATCGCCGCAGGCCCGCGTGTCCACGCCCTTCCTCTGGCGGCGACCCGGATCGACCCGGTCTTCACCCATGCCGGCCGGACCTGGACTGTAGACCAGTACATGGAGGCCTATCGGGTCTCTGGCCTGCTCGTCATCCGGGACGGAAAGGTCCTCCTCGAGAAGTATGGTCTGGGCCGCCGCCCGACCGACCGCTGGACCTCATTCTCGGTCGCCAAGTCCGTCACCGCCACACTGGTGGGCGCCGCCATCCAGGACGGCCATATCAAGAGCCTGAAGACCCAGGTCACCGACATCCTTCCCGAGCTGAAGGGCTCGGCCTACGACGGTGTCTCCCTGCGCCAGCTCCTGATGATGAGCTCCGGCGTCCGGTGGAGCGAGGACTATGCGGATCCCAACTCTGACGTCGCCAAGGGGCCTCAGGAGGGCCTGAAGCTGGCGGAGGGCAAGCCCGGGCTGAACCCCGTCCTGGCCTACATGCGCACCCTCCCGCGCGCCCACCCGCCCGGGACGGTCTTCAACTACAACACTGGCGAGACGGACCTGGTCGGCATCCTCCTGGCCCGGGCGGTCGGCAAGGGCCTCGCCGAGTACGCTTCGGAAAAAATCTGGAAGCCCTACGGCATGGAGGCCGAAGGGGTCTGGGTTACCGATCCCGGCGGCCTTGAGCGCGGCGGCTGCTGCATGTCCATGACCCTTCGCGACTATGGCCGGATCGGGCAGTTCATCCTCGACGGGGGCGTCATTGACGGGCGGCCCGTACTGCCGCCCGGCTGGGCGGTTGAATCGACGACCAAGCAGATCGAGAACGGCCAGGCAGGCTATGGCTATTTCTGGTGGATGCAGCCCAATGGCGCCTACCAGGCGACGGGGATCTTCGGCCAGTCGATCGCCACCTTCCGGGACGAGAACCTGATTGTCGTCCTCAACTCTGCATGGCCGACGTCGGGAGGAGCGGACCTGCGGGATGGCCGCACCGCCCTGATCAACGCCCTTCGTGGGGCTGCAGTCGCTCCAGCACCCTGAACCGGCCTTGCCCCGACGGCGGCGCTTGCATTTGCCGGCCTGTCGGTGGACCCTTGGACCAAGCCCTCCAGAGCGGGGCGATACAGGAGGATGAAAGAGTCATGGGTTGGAATTTCGGAGACATTCTCGACGCCGTCGGGCCGCACGTGGCGCCGGAGGCGCCGGCCTATATCCACGGCCCCCGGGTGATCAACTGGGGAGAGGCGGTCCGGACCACCAACAACATGGCGCGGGCCCTGATCGCGCGCGGCTCCCAGCCCGGCGACAAGATCGCCATCTATATGCGGAACCGGCCGGAGTACCTGCTCGCCCTGGCGGCCGCCTGGAAGGCGCGCCTGACCCATGTCAACGTGAACTACCGCTACACGCCCGAGGAGGTGTGGTACATTTTCGACAATTCTGACGCCCAGACAGTGGTTTACGCCAGTGAGTTCAGGGATGCAGTGACCGAGATCCGGCCGCGCCTTCCGATGGTCAAGACCTGGGTCGAGGTCAGCGAGACAGGCGAGGTCGCGCCGTTTGCCGAGCGGTTCGAGGCGCTGGGCGAGGAGGGCAATGGGGGCCCGCTGGACATCCAGCGCTCAGGCGACGACCAGTTCTTCATCTATACGGGCGGCACCACCGGCATGCCCAAGGGGGTCATGTGGACCCATCATGACATGCGGGAGATCACCCTCCAGACAGCTCGCAAGATGGGACCTGTCCCGGAAACCCTGGAGGAGCTGGCGGAGGCCACCCGCCGCATGCCCGTCGGCGCACGCATCCTTCCGGCTCCGCCCCTGATGCACGGCACCGGACTCCTGACCTCCATGGGAACCATGATGGCCGGCGGATGCGTCATCACCCTGGAGAAGCCCAATTTCGACGCCGAGGAGCTGTTGACCGCGATCGACGCCCACAAGCCCCAAACCCTGGTCATCGTGGGCGACTCGTTCGGCAAGCCGATCCTCAACGCCCTGAACGCCGCGCCGGGCCGCTATGACGTGTCCAGCATCCTGACCATCGTCTCCTCCGGCGTGATGTGGAGCCATGAGGTGAAGAAGGGCATGCTCGAACACATGCCGCAGGCCATGCTGAGCGACGGCTTCTCGTCGTCCGAGGCCCTGGGCATGGGCAACTCGATCATGACGAAGGACTCAGAAGTCCAGACCGCCAAGTTCATGCTGGGCGAGCGATGCAAGGTGTTTGACGAGAACGACCAGCCGGTGGAACCGGGGTCGGGCAAGTCCGGCATGGTGGCCATCGGCCCGCCCAACCCGCTTGGCTACTACAAGGACGATGAGAAGACCGCCCGGACCTTCCGGACGATCAACGGGGTCCGGTACTCGATTCCAGGCGACTGGTGCATCGTCGAGGCCGACGGCACCCTGACCCTCCTGGGGCGCGGCTCGGCCTGTATCAATACGGCGGGCGAGAAGGTCTTTCCGGAGGAGGTCGAGGAGGCGCTCAAGACCCATCCGAGCGTCGAGGACGCCCTTGTGGTCGGTCTGCCCGACGAGAAGTGGGGCCAGGCGGTGACCGGCGTCGTCCGCCTCGCCGAGGGGGCCAGCCTGGATGAAGAGGCCTTGCGCGCCCACGTCCGCAAAAGCCTGGCCGGCTACAAGACCCCCAAGCGTGTGGTCGCAACGGAGCAGTCGATCCGGGCCAGCAACGGCAAGGCCGACTACGCCACCGCCAAGAAGATCGCAGAGACCGCTCTGGTCTGAGCCGCGGGCGTTCAGCGTCTCCGGATTTCCATCGGAAAACCGGGGCGCGACGATCCCGCCGCCCGGTCAAGGTCCGCCCAGCCTGTGGGGTCGCCGGCCAGGGTGGCGCGCCAGAACGCCGCCTGCAGGAGCCTGAGGCGTTGCGCGGTTCTGCCCAGGACAAGGTCCTGGTCGGGCGCATCGAAATCACCGTGGCGAAAGCCGTCCAGGATCGCGGCGTACTTCCGTCCTGGCCGACTGCGCTCGAAGGCCTCCAGGCGCCAGGAGGGGCTCTCGCCAGCGGCGCCGAAATCCCGGCTTCCCGTGATCGAAAGGAGCGGCAGGGTCATCTTGTCGAAGGCGCCGGGCGCCAGGCCGAGGCGACCTGACCCCTGGCCGCTGATCACGATGCCGCCGCGGAATCCCACCGGAAGGGGGGGCGGGGGCGAAGGTGAGAGCCGCGCTCCGCACAGCACGAGAGTCAGGTAGGCCCCAAAGGAGTGACCGGCCATGCCCATCCGAGCGGGATCGATCCGCTCGCGTACGGCCTCTGGAAGACGGGTGTCCCGGCTCCGGATCAGGGCCTGCAGAAACCGGATGTCTGCAAGGCGGCTGCGGAGACACGCCGGGCGCTCGAGAACGGCCGCCAGGCCTTCGCCGGATCTTCCGCCGGACGCACCGGAATACGCCTCGCGCAACGCCTGGGCATCGTCTGAAGCCAGCCCTGGATCGGGGATCTGGAGCGAGTCCGAGTGGGTCGGATGGATCACGACCAAGCCGCGGGACGCCCAGAGTCTGCCGGTG
>JBJTEN010000092.1:0-5529 GCA_046092925.1 Phenylobacterium sp.
GCTCAGCTCGTCATCGCGCGAGGCGATGAACGAAGACTTCAAGTCGCTCCGGGATCAGATCACCAACGCCACCGACAACACCAAGTTCAATGGCGCCAGTCTGATCAGCTCTGATGCCAAAGACGTCACCGCCTTGGCGGATGAGACCGGGACCAAGGTGATCACCGTCGCCGCCCAGAAGCTGAACCTCAGCGGTTCGAATGTGACGGTGACGTCTACGACGACCATCGGCACTGTCTCGAATGCAAAGGCGGCTCTCTCTCTGGTGAACGCCTCGATCCAGAACGTCTCCCTCGCCCTGTCGAAGCTGGGCACGGGTTCAAAGGCGCTCAACACGCACATGAACTTCGTGAACAAGCTGCAGGACGCCATCGACGCCGGTGTGGGCAACATCGTCGACGCCGACCTGGCCAAGGAAAGCGCCAAGCTCCAGGCTCTCCAGACCAAGGAACAGCTGGGCTTCCAGGCGCTCTCAATCGCCAACCAGGGCCCCGGCAACCTGTTGAGTCTCTTCCGATAGATGACGGGCCGCGCGTCGCTCTGGCGGCGGGCGGCGGCTCCGGGGCGGCGCCTGGCGTTGTCCCGGAGACCGTCTTCCTTCCGATGCCTCAGGTACATCGGAGACAAGGGCCATGGAAAACAAGATCAATCCGATGCCTCCGCCCCAGGAGCTCCCGGCAGGTCAGCCCCCGATGCAGGCGGCTGAACGCAAGGAGACCGGGCAGGACGCATCGATTCCAAAGTTCCAGCCGTCGCCCGACTCGGACCTGCGTCTCGTTATCGAGCCGGCAGGGGGGTCTTACGTCTACAAGACGATAGACCGCAAAACGGGTGAGGTGGTCTGGCAGTATCCGATGGAAGAAGTCCTGAAGATGCGCGACCAGGAAACCTATTCGGCAGGGGTGATCATCAGCACGACGGCCTGACGCAGTTCACGCCGCCGTCTCCGCTCTTTCTCCGCTCCGGGCCCCCGGCAGCGGTTGTCGGCGTTTATGCATTAACCTTTTACAAACCATGATTCAGCGATACTCAGGCATCTAGAAGGTGTCTGGCTACGCGACTCGATATCGCCGCCGGAATGGCTCAATTGCCAAGGAGAGCGCGATGTCGCTGTCGATACAAACCAACAAGGCGGCGATGATCGCCTTGCAGAATTTGAACTCGACCACTGGAAGCCTCCAGGACACCCAGACCAAGATCGGCACCGGTCTGCGCATCTCCAGCGCCAAGGACAACTCGGCCATCTGGGCCATCGCTCAGGATCAACGTGCGGACCTCGGGGGACTCGCCGCCGTCAAGATGGGGCTGGACCGGGCCCAGTCGATCGGCGAGACCGCCCTGACGGCCGGGAAGTCCATCTCGGAGCTTCTCGTCCAGATGAAGGAGAAGGTCGTCGCGGCGCAGGACCAGTCGCTGACCTCGATTTCCCGACAGGCCCTCGACACCGATTTCAAGCAGCTTCTCAAGCAGATCACCCAGGTGGTCAGGGACGCCGCCTTCGACGGGGCCAAGCTGCTGGATAACTCCCTGCCCGGGGGGCTTGGCTTCCTTGCGGACGCCGACGGCTCGAGCACCATTACGCTTTCCAATCAGGACATGCGGCTCGGTCAGTCGATCATCACCCTGACCACGGCCGCGTCGATCTTGACCCTGACCAATGCGCAGACCTCTCTCAGCCTTCTTAACGCTTCCATCGACAATGTGAGCCTCGCCCTCGCGGAGATGGGGGCCCAGGTCAAGCAGCTCGAGAACCACAACACCTTTGTCGGCAAGCTGAGCGATTCCGTCGAGGCGGGGGTCGGCAACCTTGTTGACGCCGATCTCGCGAGGGAGAGCGCGCGATTACAGGCCCTCAATGTGCAGCAGCAGCTCGGCGCTCAGGCCCTGTCGATCGCCAACCAGTCTCCGCAGATCATTCTCTCCCTCTTCAAGAGCTGACGCCTTGAGAGGGCGTTAAGGCTTTCCGCCTAGCATGAATCTTGCAGGTGGTTCCGCTCGAAGGACCGCCCGTCGTCGAGACCCTCATGCGCAACGTCTCTCTGTCGAACCTGTCTTTCCTGCTGTCGTCGCCGCAGGCGTTCGGCGGTGGAGTCGGTCAGCCATCCGGGCTGTCCGGAGGTCTCCTCGCTTCAGGTTCGGCCGGGTCCGCGGGGGGCGCGCCCCTGACGCGCAGGCTCTACGCGCCCACCGCACCCTGGTCGATCACCGCCCAGCGTAACCCTGCCAACGACGCCGAACTTCTCTCCAAGGCGGCGAAGGACGTGATCAGCGGCGGCAAGGTGATTGACGAGGACGCCGCCAGGCTCGACCTGCCGACCGCCAGCAGCGACTACAGAAAGCTCTTCGCCCTCTACAATGGCCTGAATACGCTTTCCCAGCTGGTCGAGGAGGCCAAGGCCAAGCCGACCTCGGCGGCCAGCACGGCCCAGTTGCAGACGGCGTTCCGCCGGGGTGTCGAAGAAGTCGTGGACTATGTCGAGAAGTCGCGCTTCGAGCGGTTGAGGCTGGCCCTTGGAGAGGTCAACGGCTCGGTTCGGGCCTCCTCCGCCGGGCGTCCGGCTGCAAGCATCTACCAGACGCCGCCGCTGGTCGCCACAAACTCGGCAGGCGTCAGCGACGCCCTGAAGGGCGATGTGAAGTTCAACATGTCCATCACCCGGATCGGCGTGACCAAGGACATAGAGATCGACTATTCCACTGTCCCGGAGTCCGAGCGGACGCTCTCCAACTTCGTCAGCTTCGTGAACGCCAAGCTCCAGGAAGAGGGGCTGACGACCCGGTTCGAGACCCGCAGGATCCCCGGCCAGGAGCGCTCGACGACCGTCGGAGGCAGGACGATCTCCCTGGGCAAGACGCCGGACTCCTGGGGTCTGAACCTCAAGCTCGACACCGCCGAGGCCGTGACCCTGACCCCGGCGGCGACGGTCCCGGCGATCTACCTGGCGCAGAAGGCGGGAAATCCGGATCCGGACGGCAAGCCGGCGACCAAGGACGGCGTCCTGACCAATCAGCTTCTCAAGTTCCAGACCGGGACCGAGAACCTGACGCCTCCCAATGTCCTGAACTCTCCCGAAAGCCTGTCGGCCGGGCAGGTCTGGTCCCGGACGATTGATCCGGCCCTGACCTCCGTCCGCTCGATGGAGACTCTTGCAGACGGCTCCGTCCTCGTGCTGGCGGACGTCACGGGCGAGATGAACGGCGTGAAGACCCGCGGCGATCGCGACGTCGTGCTTCAGAAGTTCGATTCGGCGGGCAAGCTTCTCTTCTCCCGGGATCTCGGGGCCTCCGACGAGGCCTTCGGCATGTCCATGTCCGTCGCCAGCGATGGTCGCATCGCCATTGCCGGCAGGGTCAAGGGCAAGCTCGAGGGGGCCGGAACCGGCACGTTCAATGATAGCCGGGGGACGGCGACCGACAGCTTTGTCACGGTCTTCAATGCAGCCGGCGAAGAGGTCTGGACACAGAGGCGCGGCTCGCGGGGCGATGACGAGGCCACCCACCTCGCCTGGGGCGCGGACGGCAGGCTGCACGTCGCCGGCAGCACCTCGACCGGGCGAGGGAATCTGGACGGACTTGGCCAGTCCGACGTCTTCCTCGAGACCTATGCGACGGACGCCAACAACAAGGTGACCTACACGGCCTCGGCCGTCACCGGCGGCGCCGAGCGTGATACCGCGAAGGGGGTCTTCGTCAACGGCAACGATCTCTACCTCGCCGCCAATGAGGGCGGGTTCGCCGTGATCCGGCGTTTCGACCTCTCCGGCGGCGCCCCGGTTCTGGCGGAGACCCGCAACCTCGGCAGCCTCCGCGGCGGCGACATCACCGGGCTTGGGATGGCCAACGGGCGCGTGATCGTGACCGGCAACACCTGGGCGGGAGACCTGAACGCCGGGAATGTGACCAAGGCCTTCTCCGGCGGGCAGGACGGCTTCATCGTCCGTCTTTCCGCCAGCTTGCAGCCCACGGGACAGGATCGCGTCACCTATTTCGGCGGCGAGGGCGAGGACGCCATCACCGGCGTTGCGATCAAGGACGATCGCGTCTTCATCACCGGGACCAGCAAGGCGGCGATCCCCGACCTGAACAAGATCGGAACCGTGGACGGCTTCGTCGCGGAAATCGACCCCGCGAATGGCGATTCACCCTGGTCCCGCCGGTTCAGCGGCAAGGACGGCCATGTGGCTCCTTCCGCCATCGCCGTGGATACGGGCGGCGCAAGCGTGCTCGACCGCCTTGGCCTGCCCACCGGCCAGCTGAACGCCGCGGATTCCATCCGGCTCGACGCCGTCAGCTCCATTCGCACGGGTGACCAGCTCAAGATCCGTGCGCGGATGAACGGGCCGACGACCACCATCACGGTCCAGGACGGCGACACCCTCACGACCCTCGCCGACCGGATGAAACGGGCGTTTGGCGCACAGGCCGATGTCCGGGTCATGACGGTCGACGGCGGCCGGCGGCTACAGGTCAAGCCCGCCACCCAGCGGAATGTCATCGAGCTTGTCGCCGGGCCGCCGGGCAAGGACGCCCTGCAAGGGCTGGGCCTGCCGGAGGGCGTGCTCCGCAATACGAGCATCGCACGGGGCGGCGCCATCATTCCCGGCGACGGGGGTTCGCCGGTCTACGGCCTGAAGATGAACCGCAAGATCAATCTTGAGGATACCACTGAGATCAACCATGCGGCGGCCGAACTCGCCGGGGCCATCAACGTGATCCGCTCGACCTACCGGACCCTCAGGGACGCCGCCACGCCTGAGGCCGTTAGGAAGGCGGAGGCGGCCCAGGCTGCAGGCCAGTCCACGGTCCCCCTGCACCTGCGGAGGCAGATCGCCAACTACCAGGAGGCGCTTGCAAGGCTGACGGGCGGCGGCTGACCGCGCCTTGCATCCGATGTCCCCAGCCTCTAGCGATGGGACATGGAACCGTCGAAGGAACCGCCATCCGGTCGACCCATCCTGATCGGCGCCGCCGTCGCCCTGGCCGCTGGCCTGGCCTCGGCGGTCGCGCTCCTTGTTCTGGGTCGGCCGGGAAGCGGCCCGCCTCCCGCCTCGGAAGGCGGCCTCGTGGTCGAGGCGGGGCCCCGCGGGGATGCGCGTCTGGCGCCTGGTGCGCGCCTGCGATGTTATGTCGACGGTCGGCTCGTCGGCGAGCTCACCCTGGAGGCCTGCGCCCGCCTGAATGGCGTCGCGTCCGGGGCCCTGGATGTGGGGATCGACTCTTCCGGGGCCATGGGCGCCGGATCCGGGGCCCTCTCCCCCTTGCCCTCCGGAGATGCGCCTGCGCCCGTCGAGGTTCTCAGTCCTGCGGGGCTCCGCCGAACCCAAGGCGGCGCCCGCCGCCGCTTCGGCGGCGGCATGTTGGCGGCACACCGGCGCGGACTGGCGACGCCTCCCGGGAGAGATGTCCCAGCTGGCCTGTGTCCAGGCGCTCTTTGCTGGTCGGTGCGAGCCCGCCGGTTCGGCCTCCTACGGGCGCTGGGGCGTCCAGACCCTTCGCCTCGTGACCGGCCGTGTGGAGGTCTCAAATGAC